>NZ_JBXXZH010000109.1:0-29834 GCF_059640475.1 Calothrix sp. CBUCES-K 9914 | reverse complement strand
CTGCCGCATTAAATCAGCAAACCGTTTTAAAATACTAGCAACAGAGTATAAATCATTCTGGCGCCGTTGCAGCGTTAATAAATCAGAAAACTCATACAGTGGAGTAGGTTGAATTAGCAGCTTTATAAATCGAAACTCAGTACCATTTGTGACAAGACCAAACGTAGGACGCTCAGGAGTAGGAGTCAACATCATATAAGCTAAAGCTTGAGGAATTGCTTGTTTTAAAGAAAATCCAGCTTCTTTAGACTCAATTACCAATATCCATAGTTCTTCTCTTACGACCAAAATATCTATTCTTCCTCGCACCTCTTCGTTATTGTTCTGTAAACTAATTTTTACTGGCACCTCTGTACGTATACGAAATGGAGGACTATAAAAACCAGCTATCGACAGTAGCGGAGATATCACCACTAACTTAACGACTTCCTCTGATACTGGATATTTACTTAGATAAAGAAAATTTGCTTTAGTTTGGTCAAGCGTCTGTTTTTCTGTATCGGTAAGCTCTGGTAAATTTCCTTGCCATTCCGGAAAGAAAGAATCCTCTTGATTTTCTCGCAAGTTAAATTTTGTTTCAACTTCATGCAAAGTAAGTTCGCTCGCTTGGACGACTTGCAGCATAATTAGTATGTCAAATATAACGTGTCAATTATAAATTATTTTGAATCAAACATTCCCGACTTATTCAATAAATCGGGAATCTTAGGATTTCGTAATAATTAACCGCAACGTTCTACGTTTTCTACTTCTGGCAATTTACCCGCGCGGTATTGTGTAACTTGCTTACCATCAGTTTCAAAAACAATACGATAATTTTTATACTTTGCTTCTTTTGGCGTGAAAGTTAAATAATGTCCACCTTGTACGTATTTATGCGGTGTAACTTGAATTTGCCCTGAATAAAGTGATTTAATTCGGCTTTCTGTATCACCTATCTTAGCGCCGCTTACTGTTGTAATTTGGGTATTTTTGTCTACATCAACTCTAGAAATACGTCCATCGGTAAGCATGAACTCAACACCAGCAGGCGTATGAACTGGTTTAACGTAAAAACAGCCTTTGTTTGGAATAGGTGTCGCTGATGATGACAATATGCGTGTTCCAGCGATTCGAGAAGCTTCCTTTACTGTCATGCCAACTTTAACACGCCCAAATCCATCGGCAAATACTTTTGATTGTGTTGTTAGTTGTGCCACTGCTGCACCAGCTACGATATAGGACACTGCCAACACAGAGAAGGCGCCTGCTATTATTTTTCTAGTTTTCATATATTTAATTCTATACAAGTAGATTTTTACTACATCTCCTCTATTAAGGATTTCTGATAAAGTTGGCAGTTTTTTTACCAAGAATGTTGGAATAGTTAATAGGACGGGCAAGGATGCCCATTCCACAAGATGGTCAAAACAAGATGGTCAAAACAAGATGGTAAAAAGATTTATTGTGAGTTGTGCATAAACTCGTGGCGCCAAACGTATATATAAGTGCGAGAAAAAACTGATGCTAAAAACCTGAAACGGTGCCGGAAGGTTTTGTAGCTATAATTACAGAGCGGGTGCAGCACTTACCAAAGGTTTTTAATCTGTAGAGGAGAATTTATCTTTATGAACAGAGGAATTTTGGGTTTAGCAATTGCAGTGCCAACAGTATTATTTATGACTTTACCCAGCTTGGCTGACAGTGCGAATACTCAGGTTACTGCACCTCGAATTTTAGTTAAACCAGGAATAAAAACAGGACTTCCTGCTTTGGAAGTTGGTAAAATTCAAACGATTGGCGGAGGTGGAATAAATGAAGCACCTGGAGTTGCTTCAACCCCAAAAGGTCCTAAAGGTCCACCACCACCAAAGCGTGATGTAGATGGAATTTTACACCAGGTAGGTAATATTGGTATCCCCGCCGTCAATACTAATATACCTAATGAGAACATAAAGACCGCTCCTGTTGTACGTTAAGGTTAGTCTTTAAATAATTGCTTAACTTTGCACAACTGCGAACTAATAGATTGTTTAAGTCTATAGTTCGCAGTTCTTTGCTATCTAGGCGCCAGAGTTTTGCAGTACCGTCCAAGCTTGCAGAAGCCAAAAATTTACTATCTGGACTAAAACTTACATTCATAATTGTATCAGTATGTCCACGAAGAGTTTTTATATCAATACCGTCACGGTTCCATAGTTTTATTGTACGGTCACTACCTGCTGAGGCAATTATATTTCCATCGTGGCTAAAAGCAACACTCAACAACGAATCACTATGTCCTTCTAAAGTTTTAATTAAGCTGTAATCGCGCGTTCGCCAAAGCTTGATAGTTTTATCTAAGCTAGCTGATGCAAGTATTTCTCCATCTGGACTAAAGCTTACATCATTGACTGAGTTTGTATGCGCGCGAATAGTTTTCAATAACTTCGCGTCTTTAACACTCCAAATTTTGATAGTTTTGTCCCTGCTAGCAGAAGCAAGAAACTTGCTATTTGGACTAAAGCTTACACTTAAGATTTCATCATTGTGTGCTTTAATGGTGTTTATAAGAGACCCGACAGGTTTTATACGCCACAATCTTATAGTTCTATCAGCACTCGCACTGGCTAAAATTTCACCATTTGGACTAAAACGAATATAATTAACTTCCCTCTCGTGTCCTTGAAGCGTTTTAATTAAATCATTGTCGCTAGTTTGCCAAAGTTTAATATAATAGTCGCCACTAGCTGAAGCTAAAATCTTACCATCAGGACTAAAACTTAAACTGTATACTGGGCTATTATGACCGTAATTCCATTTACTATAACCTTCGATAGTGTGACTTATAGTACCATCTAAGCGCCATAATTTTATAGTTGTGTCTTCATTTCCAGAAGCTAGAGTTTTTCCATCTGGACTAAAGTTGACGCTGTAAACTTTACCTCCATCTCCTGCCAAAGTTTTATACAAAGAGTTATCACGTTGCCAAACTCTAACCGTTTTGTCTACACTCGCTGAAACTAAAGTTTGGTTATCAGCACTAAAACTTACACTATATACTCCGACACTATGTCCTAAAAAAGTTTCTATTAAACTACCGTCTTGAGCATTCCATAGCTTTATACTGCTATCATTACTACTTGAAGCAATAGTACTACCATCCGAACTAAAACTAACGCTGTTAACTTGGGCGCCATGTGCTGCAATACTAGTGATTAATTTACCCTTACTATCCCAAAGCTTAATAGTTCTATCCGCACTCCCTGAAGCTAATGTTTGTCCATTAGGACTAAATGCAACACTGAATACATCTGCTTGATGTCCTGATAGATTTGCGACTAAAGTTCCATCACTAACTTTCCAAATTTTAACTGTTTTATCTTGACTTGCTGAGGCTAAGAGATTTCCTAGAGGATTAAAACTAACGCTATATACAAAACCATTATGAGCGTTAATTGTTCTTACTAATGTACCGTCAACTTTCCAAATTTTAACTGTTTTATCGGCGCCTGCGGAAGTAATAAGTTGACTATCCTTAGACCATGCGACATTCAAAACCTCAGCAGTATGACCGTTAAGAGTTTTAACTAAAGAACCTTCACGACTCCATAGCAAAACTTTCTTATCATCGCTAGCAGATGCGATAAATTTTCCATCAGGACTAAAACTCACACTTCTAACAGATGCCTGATGTCCTTTAAGAATTTTGATTAATTTACCATCTTGGCGCCATAACCTAACAGTCATGTCATCACTCGCTGATGCAATAGTACCATCAGAACTAACACTTACACCGAACACTCCCGCTTCATGTCCCTCCAGTCGGTTAAGTTCTTGGGCATTTTTCAGCGCTTGCTCAAGAGTATTTATCGTTTTAAATTTAATATCCGAGGGTGCATTAAAGGTATTTTTTAACTGTTTTCCAGCTTTAACACTAGAAATGATAGCCTCTAACTGCTGATGCGATAATAAATTTGCGCGCGATGACTCATTCAAAGCATTAATTTCTCGTAACTGCGCTTGTTGTCCTTGCCAATATGCCAAACCTCCGAAACTACACGCAGCAACACCCAACACACTCAAAGCAACAACTGCTCTTTGTGCTTGTCTAAGTCGCTTCCTTTCTTGAAACTGTTGCCGTTTTCTTTCAACTAAACAAGCTTCTACATAATCTTGCACCTCACTCGAAAGCTCCAGAGTATACTTAATATAGATATCTTCAGCTTCAGCTAAACGCACACCATGCAGTAAAAAATCATCTTGCTTGTTTCCTTGTAACCACATTTGCGCTGCATGTTCAATTTGTCGTTGTTTTCGCAAACGTTCCCTATTCTCCTCCAACCACCACCGCAAAGTAGACCAATGACGAATTAATATTTCATGAGCAACCTCAATCGTAACAGGCGCCCTCCCCATCACATCCGTTACATCCCTTCGGGTTCGCCAGTTTGCCACGCACGGAAACCGAGACGTGGCAACTGGACTCACCGTTACATCCGTTGCGACTCCCTTACCTGCACCTAACTCCTCAACTTCTTCTAAATTAATCACTATTAACTTAGCACTGGTTAATGCTCCAAGCGTTTTATCTACTAATTCAGCAGAATACTTCTTAACCAACAAATCAGATTTAAATACGCGCCGTCTAGTATCTTCAGTACCTTCTCCTAACTGTGTTAAAGATAGAAAAATCCATTTAGCACATTCCTTTGCTTGAGCATCTAAACTTTCATACACAGCTTGACACGAACGTTCTAATGCTCCTTGAATACCACCAAGTTGCTGTTGATACGTGCGTAAAGTAAGTTGTCCATCGCTGCGATGTTGCCATAACTGTTCTAAAACAAACGAAAGTATCGGCAAGTCACCAACTGAGTTATCGAGTTCATGCAATAATACCTCTACTAACTCAGGTTCCAACTTCAAACCAACTTGTTGAGCTGGGTTACTAATAACGCGCCGATAATCATCTAAAGTTAATTTGGGAGGTACTAATATACTCGATTCTTGTAGAACTTTGGCGAGTAATGGTACTTCCAAACAAGTCGCGATAAAATCCGCGCGCAACGTGATAACTAATTTAAAGCGGTCTTTGGCGTATTCGGTTGCTTGGAGCAATTCTAAAAATTTTTCTCTATCAACACTCGGCGCCAAAGTAAATAATTCTTCAAACTGGTCTATTACTAGCACAGTCATAGGATAAGGTAAACTACGTATCCAGTAAACAAAACCTTCTACCCCTTGATGAAGTAAGCCTTCAAGTACAAGATGATTCTCATCACCTAATTTTTGCGCTAAAGTTTGAATGGGACTGGCGCCGGGACGCATTGTCTTAATTAGCCACTGTTGACTAGATGGTATTTGTTTACCTAGACGTAGCTGCGGAATTAACCCAGCTTGCACTAAAGAAGATTTACCGCTACCAGAGGCGCCGACTACAGCCAAGAATGAAGAGTTAACTAAGCTGTAAACTAACTGTTGCGTTAAAGTTTCTCGACCATAAAAATACTGAAAGTCATCTTCACAAAAAGCACTTAGTCCCATATAAGGGCATACGCCAATATCAAGTCCCTGACTTGCTTTTCGCTTAATATTATCATTATTTGCAGGTATAATTTCAATAATACCTCTGGTTGCTGATAGCCAAATAGAAAGGGAAATATTAGTATCAGCGGCATATATTTGCAACTTGGAAATGGCGCCTGCTGCTGATAAACCATCTGGTTTAGAACTAGCTTTTAATATTCCAAGCAAGGTTTGAATAAAACGTTCAGGTTCTTCAACAGTCGAAGTACAGCCAATTAAACATTGTCCAGTATGCAATTCAATCTGTAAATCTTCTATCCACTCTTGTAAATAAGCATAATGCTGTGTCTTAGATGCAGGACAATCTAAAATAATGATTTGCTTTGCAGCACAGTTACGTAACTGCTGTTTCAACCAAGACCGCTTAATACGGGTGTTTCCCAGCAACAAACAGTCGGAAGCTTCGGTTTCCTCAATATATCCCCGCAAATAAAGCAAAACAGTTTCCGCTTCTGCTTGGAGATAACGAACTAAAGTAGACTTAATATCTTCAGAAGATACTTTAGTTGCTTGTAAATACTCTAGTTCAAATGCTCCTGTACTACTAAACAACTTACTAATTTCCAGCGTTGCACTACCAGTTAACCCTTCTATTACAACCCCAAGTCTATTATGTAAAGCTACATCTGCTTTCTCTGGTCGAGTACCAATAATCATTTCACCTACACCCTCGACAATGCGCTTGGGAGTTTGTAGGGGGTATTCTTCAAAAAGCTGAGTTTCTCCTTTACTGCGTTTTTGCTGGTTAATTAACCGTAACTGCTGGTTAGTTTTATCTATATATTGCAGTGTTTGATGATAAATATATTTATATAGTCCATCCGCCGAAATCACACCATGAGATGCTGCTTCACCTTCTAACCCGCGCATCAAGTAATACGTAAATACTCCGTGTCCTAATTCAGGAAATTCCCAAGATAATTGGTTGATATCACAAGAAAGCAGCGCATAAAACCCTTTACTTTTTGCCGCGCGTTGTTGTAGTACCTCTACTAGCTGCGATGTTGGGTTGAGTAGTGGTTCAGTTGGCGCCCCTTTTAAGGTCATACCACCACTGTGACAAGCATCGAGCCAAACTAGTTTATTTTCTGCCGCACTATTTCCCAACAACTGTAACAATTCTTGTAAGAGTAGACCTGTGTTGAGTAAATTAGATTTTTGAGTATCCCTCAAACACAAAACAGCTTGATGCGTTGATGACTCTAATATTCCGTGACCAGAGAAATAAAATAAAATAGTATCTTGTGACTTGGCTTTTTGAGCAATTTCTGTAATGCTTTTACTGACATTCTCTTTGGTAGGGTGGTGAGATGCAAAATCGTGATAAGTATAAACTTCTCTAGTAGTAAATTGTTCTGTTGCTCTAGTTAATGCTTCGGCTAACCCCTGACAATCTCCTGCTGAGTATCGTAAGCTAGGCAGTTGCTCATCTACATATTCTTTTACTCCCACTAGCAACAGCCATAATTTGGGAGCATCTATTTTTTTGGGAGATGATGAGCGACTAGTTCCAACGCTTATAGGAGACATTTGGCAACGGATATAACGGATGTAACGGATAACTACATTTTATACATTGATAATTCCAGATAAAGCGGCACCATTGTAGCACGGGCGTCTCGCCTGTGCATTAACGTAGTTTTATTTATCATAGAGACACGTACAGACCGAATTAATTCGGTCTGTACACAGAGTTAAGAGTAAAAAAGATTTGAGATTGGCGCCTTCCTTCAACGAGGATAAATTAGATATACACATATCCTCTAGGAAAATCCCAACAGGTGCCAAATTCCTAGAGGATAAATCAGATATACACATATCCTCTAGGAAAATCTCAACTAGGCGCCAAAATTCCTAGAGGATAAATCAGATGTACATATATCCTCTAGGAAAATTTCAACAGGTGCCAAAATTCCTAGAGGATAAATCAGATGTACATATATCCTCTAGGAAAATCTCAACTAGGCGCCAAAATTCCTAGAGGATAAACTAGATATACATATATCCTCTAGGAAAATTTCAACCAGACACCTACACGTATAAATAACAATTTTTAAATATTCATGTTTTCAATATTACTTTTTGTAATGAGTCCATTGTAATGGACTTAGGCTATTAGCCTGGGGCTTAGTAGGCGAGTATGAGCGTAGTTATAAATTTCATAAACCATGTTATATATAGTACTTCCAAACAATCTTTTGATGATTTTGTAGGAAAGAAGACAGCAGGTGAAATATTGAGTTTTAATAATAAACCATCCGTTACATCCGTTGCAAATTAACTTAATACTCAGAAGCATTAGTAAAATATGGTAGATTTTCTTCTGTAGTCAACTTCCAGTTTTTATACACAAAGTTTATTAGATGAGGAAGCGATAACAATACCATTATTAATCCTACCCACCATAAAGAACGAAAACCTTCTAAAAGACTCATATTTCTACTAACACTATAAATTGGAAATAACTTCCAATAAATCCTTAAAATAATAAAATCTATTAATTGAGCAATTATCGGAATAATCAGCGTTCGCGTTTTGATGTATAACAAAGAGTAAATTAACGTATTGCTAAGTGTTCCAAGTATATTAGTGTAGCCTCCAATACTGAAAAGAATACACATAGCTGCTAATGCCGATTTTACTCCCCATTTGGTTGACCAACGATGCAAAAGAAATCCTTGATAATAAAATTTATTTAATATAGTCATAAATACTAGAGATAGAATTTGCAAAAACGAATAGAGCCAAGGTTGTATTATTTTAGACTCCTCTACTTTGATAGCTTGATTTAAATTGTTTTCTACGAACAAAGGAAAAGCTATAGAGACAATATTATATATTATTAAACCCGAACCAATAGAGAAAAATACACGACAAATTACTAATAAAAATACCGAACCCCATTGAGGTTTTTGCGGAATTCTACCAACTAGGTGCCGTGGTTTTGCCTCCAATATTTCAAGTCGGCGCCATATCCAAGCACAAATGAATAGATAAACGAGAGTACTTACTACTAAAGCAATAAAAGGGTCTTTAAGATCAAATTTTAATTGACGGTAGTTTGATATCAGAGTTAATTGTATGATTATTCCCAGAGCAAATAAAAGTCCCCATCCTAATGTATGACGATATTTAATCTTGTAAAACGGGTTTTCTTCGGGAAAGGTGATATTGCGTAAAGACATTGATTTAAATTTTTAATAATAAGAGCGAAAATCTTGTTCCCCTCCCTGAAGGATACCGCTGGCGAATCAGGGGTGGCACCCATCATTTAATAAAAACAGGCGTGTAGAGACCAAACATGTAAGGTCTCTACATTCGCGAAAATGACGTAAAATCGTGATGCTGGGGGGTCAGACCTAGGGTGTTGACTTTGTGAGAAATTAGGTAAAAATTGTTCATACAACTTTTGTGTCTAAAAGCAAAAGCTCAAAGTAGCTATAATACAAGGCTTAACGCTGGCGCCACTAGACACAGATTGTGCGTGAAAATTATTGTCCCCGAAGCATGAGAGTCAACACCCTAGGTCAGACCTACTATTCGCCAGCGGTATCCTTCAGGATACCGCTGGCGATTCGGGGGTGGCGCCCATTATTTCGTAAAAACCGACGTGTAGAGACCGAACATGTAAGGTCTCTACAATTTTGGAAACAACGCAAAATCGTGGAACTGAGGGGTAATACCCCTGAATGACCAGCAGTATCCTGAAGGGAGGGGTTAGGGGTGGGTAATTAAAACTCTGCATTTTCTGGTGTTCTTGGGAACGGTATAACATCACGAATGTTACCCATTCCCGTCATAAATTGCACAACTCTCTCAAACCCCAAACCAAAACCAGCATGGGGAACTGTGCCAAATCTCCTTAAATCAAGATACCACCATAAATCCTCTTCTTTCATTCCTTGTGCTGCGATTCTTCTTTGCAACACATCTAATCTTTCTTCCCGCTGTGAACCTCCAATAATTTCCCCTATTTTCGGCGCCACTATATCCATTGCCGAAACTGTTTTCTCATCTTCATCTAAGCGCATATAAAAGGCTTTGATTTGCGCGGGATAATTACTGATGATTGTAGGCTTTTTGAATAGCTGCTCGCACAAGTAACGTTCGTGTTCTGACTGTAAGTCTGTACCCCAACTTACTGGATACTCAAATTGAACATCAGCTTTTTCGACGGCTTGGGTTAATAGCTTGACTGCTTCAGTATATGTAATGCGTTCAAACTGATTATTTATAATATTATCAGCCGTTGCCAATACTGTATTATCTATACGCTCGTTAAAAAATTGCATGTCTTCTGGGCATGTTTCCATCACATATTTAAAAATATGTTTCAAAAATGCCTCGGCTAAGTCCATGTCCTCTTTGAGGTCACAAAACGCCATCTCTGGCTCAACCATCCAAAATTCTGCAAGGTGACGCGATGTGTTCGAGTTTTCCGCGCGGAATGTTGGACCAAAAGTGTAGACATTACTAAATGCCATCGCCATGACTTCAGCTTCAAGCTGTCCACTCACGGTTAGATACGTTGGTCTAGCAAAAAAATCTTTACTATAATCTATGGCGCCTTCTTTAGTACGAGGAATTTTATTCAAATCAAAACTCGTGACGCTAAACATTTCTCCGGCGCCTTCGCAGTCACTTGCTGTGATAATTGGAGTATGTACCCACAAAAAACCACGTTCTTGGAAAAATTGATGAATTGCTGTTGCACAAGCATTACGAACACGAAACATAGCGCCGAACGAGTTGGTACGCGCGCGTAAATGTCCAATGGTTCGCAAAAACTCAAACGAGTGACGCTTCTTTTGCAACGGATATGTCTCTGGGTCAGCATCACCGTACACTTGAACTGTACTCGCTTTCACCTCAATACGTTGCCCTTTACCCTGTGATGCTACTACTACACCATCTACCTCTACCGAGGCGCCTGTATTTACTTTTTTTATAATTTCACTATAGTCAGGTACAGTTTCATTAATGACGACCTGTAAAGAAGCCATCGATGAACCATCATTTACCTCAATAAAAGCAAAACCCTTAAGTTCGCGCTTCGTGCGTACCCAACCCTGTACCTTTACTGTTTCGTCTGGTTGTCCACTACGTAATATGGACGCAATCCGTCTTTCTATCATATATTTATCACAATGTGTAAGACTTTAATAACCAGCCTATAATAACGCCCAATCCACTGAAGCGGACAATTTGCCAAAATGGGTCACGAAAAGAGCGCCAGTTCAATAACCGACTTTCTAAGTTTATTTCCAATACTTCTAACTGTTGCTGAATGTGCTTTAACTCCGCTTTCATTTCTGGTAACTTACTTTTGCGAAGTTCCGACAGGCGCCTCTTTAATTCAATCTGTAAATTATAATCATTCTCAATCTGTTTGTAACGTTCTTTAAGGGCAACAAGGGCTTGCTCAACTTCGTAGAGTCCTTGCTCAAATTCCTGTGAATCTTCACCTGATGGCTCCTGGCTTTCTTGTTTCGACGGCTTCATGAACAGGTTTTAAACTAAAATTAAATAATCAATCCGTTATATTACAACCTACAGCCATTAGTCATTAGTAGAGACGTGATTAGTCCCTGCGGGAAAACCTCCGGTTTACACGTCTTTACACTCAGCACTCAATACTCAGCACTCATTACTTATTCTTATGTCACAATCTACACAGCAGCCTAAATCATTACAATTACAAGATTTCAGCGACTTGGAAATCGCGCAAGCGCTTTCTGAAAGACTTGGTATTACACCAAACGACTGGCACCGTCTCAAGTCCAACCGCAAAGCCCGCGCGTCTGAACAAATTGCTGCGGCACTGGTGTTTTTACTTAAAGATCAAAAACAAGAAGCACTACCAAGGCTTCAACAAGCAGTTGGCTGGCTCGACCACTCAATTTCGGCGCCACCTTGCCCAACACATGGAACTAAATAAGTTGTGAGTGCTGAGTTTTGAGTTACTACTTACTACTCAGCACTCAGCACTCATCACTTTTTACTACTTTCTTAAAAGCCGTGGTCTTGTTTCTAACTGCTTACAAAGCCGGAGTTCAGTACCTTTACGGTTCCATTCAACTTGGTCAAAAATTTGATGGAGAATACATAAACCACGACCGCTTTCGGCTTCGTCGGGTGGTAAATATTCTACCGGGTCGGTGTCGCAACTTGAATCAGATGATTTAGTCGTCTCAAAACCCCCACCTTGGTCTGATATTACCCACCAATATTGATTATCAATAAGTGAAAAACGAACTATAACTTTTTTACTAGGGTCTAAATTATTACCATGTTTAGCGGCGTTTACTAGGGCTTCTTGAAGTCCTAATCGTAATTCTGCTTGCATTTTCATCGGAATCTCTGCCAGTAGCAAATCTAAAATTGGACAGAGATACAGGGTTGAGGCGAAACTTATTGTTCCCCAATTACGTCCTACAGGACGGAGCGAGATAGTAATCACAAGGAAAACCCCATAGCTAGAGTTCGGTCTTTCGAGACATCAGTTTGCGTTACACAGACACCCTGACAAGTATTGAGGTGGTCGCACAAATTCAAACTTGCGTCTTTAAAACTAAATTTTGAAAATAGCTAGGGAGCAAAGTCTCTTATCATATTTTTGGACTACTTAATTAATATTCACCAGTAGCAATGAAGTAATACATTATTGCTAAATAAAACAGCAATACTGATATCGCAGTTTGATCGAGCGCAAGCCATTTACTATCTTGTTTCCTACTGATTCATATTACTAAGAGTCCTCACTCATACGCTTCAGTGACGATGCAACTTCAATTTCTTTAGTTAAAAGGAATTATATTTTTAGCTTAATTCAATTTTAGCATTTTTACTATGCACTAGACTACAAATTTGAAATCAAAAGCGCTCTATATTCATTCCTCACTGCCCTGACAACTGTGATAACACAAGATATGCCGCAACTTCCACATGTGCGGTCTGTGGAAAGAAGTCAGCCGGAGTCACGCGCGTGAGGCTATATGTTCCATCTTGACAGAGTAATTTTAAGTCACGTGCCAAAGTGGCAACTTTACAACTTACATAAACTATGCTCTTGGGTTTAAGTTTGAGCAAAGCTTCAATAACGGCTTTATCACATCCTTTTCGTGGTGGGTCAAGGACAACAATATCGGGAATTACATCTATCGAGAGAATTAGTTTTTCGACAGTTCCGGCATAAAACTTAACATTATCAACGCCATTGTGCAGAGCATTTAAACGAGCTTGCTCTACAGCTTCCGGTTGTACCTCTATACCAATAGCGCGACTAACTTCAGAAGCTAGCGGTAGAGTCAACGTACCAATGCCACAGTAAGCGTCGAGTAAAGTTTCTTGACCATTTAGACAAAGGGACATTTTTATCTGCTGTACTAACGCTTCCGCTGTTTCGGTATGAACCTGAAAAAACGTTTCGGGACGTACTTGAAATTCAAGCTCCTCAAATTCTTCAACGCAAAAATTTCTGCCAGCAACTAGACGAGTTTCTCGCCCAAAAATGGCATTAGTACGCTCGCTCTGATTGTTTAACATCACTCCAACAAGTAGGGGTGTACTGTCTAACCAGTCTTGCGCTACTGTCTCAATTCCTGGTATATTCCAATCTTTCACTACTAACGTCACTAACATTTCTCCCGTCCGGCGCCCAATCCGCAAGCCCAGATGTCGAATTAACCCAGTGTGGTGCTTTTCATCATAAGGTTCCCAACCGCGCGACTGTATATCAAGTTTTACTCTTGCCAACAGTGGGTTTAAACGCTCATCTTGAATAGGACATTGATTTAAATTTACGATTTGGTGGCTATTTTTTTGGTAGTACCCCACGACCGTATTACCTGTTGCTGATAAAGCTACAGGGTAAGTTGCTTTATTTCGATAAGCTAACGACGTACCCGTATGAAGCACTGCATCAACATTTGGCGCCTGAAAACCTCCAATGCGCTCCAAAGCTTGAATAACTTGTTTGCGTTTCGCCTCTAATTGATATTCATAATCAATATGCTGCCACTGACAACCGCCACATTTATCAGCAACAATACAACTAGGTCGAACTCGGTGGGGTGACCGTCTTAAGATTTCCTTAAGAGTCCCATATCCATATTTGGGTTTTACAAAAACTAAACGCGCTTTGATTACATCTCCTGGAGCGGTATCAGGGACGAAAACTACCCTACTGCCCGCGCGTCCGACACCATCTCCATCATCGTTGAGGTCAGTAATTTCAAGTTCGATTATTTCCCCTTGCTGCCAATTAACCATAAAAACAAAAATGTGTATTACCCTTTGATCCACGGACGAACGTATAATTTCAATACACACAAGTGTCAAACCCTTCACTTGTGTACTCAAGACTCGTTAAACTAGCTAATAATATTTCATGCTGCATTAATCATGACTGTAGTAAGCCAAGTTATTCTCAAAGCCGACGACGAACTGCGTTATCCCAGCAGTGGCGAACTCAATAGTATCAAAGACTTTTTGACAACAGGTGAGCAGCGGGTACGTATTGTTTCCGCGCTCTCCGAAAACGAAAAGAAGATAGTTCAGGAAGCAACCAAGCAGTTATGGCGTAAGCGTCCCGACTTTATTTCTCCCGGAGGAAACGCTTACGGACAACGCGAGCGCGCTCAATGTATCCGTGATTTTGGCTGGTACTTACGCCTCGTTACCTACGGTGTGCTTGCTGGTGATAAGGGACCAATCGAAAAAATTGGTATTGTCGGCGCCCGCGAAATGTACAATTCGTTAGGTGTACCTCTACCTGGAATGGTGGAAGCGATTAGCTGTCTCAAAACTGCCTCTCTTGATTTGCTCACTGCTGATGATGCCACTGTTGCCTCACCCTACTTTGATTACATCATCCAAGGGATGTCCTAATCAACCACATTCGAGTAGTTTTTGGTAGGTACACGTCATGCTGGTAATTTTATAATCCAAACTGGCGCCGCATTCCAAAAGCCTGTAAGCCTCGATAAAATCATCAATTAATATTGTAACTCCCCACACCCTGTTGTTTACTTGGCAGTTCTGTCGAATTACCAACAAGGTGTGGGGAAATTTTATCTACCCAAAAAAGTCAACAAACAAAAAACCGACAGTCTTGTTCAGAGGCTGTCGGCGTTTAGTGTGTTCCCTATTAATGACTCGGCTAGAGTTCAGTTGTCTCTAATTATGCCTATTTCACCCTAATTAGGATGCGATTTACGTCATTAATGCTTGTGATACTTATCACAGGGCACAATTTGATAATTTTACCCCAAAGCAAAAAGCCGGCAGTCTTGTTCAGAGGCTGTCGGCGCTTAGTGTGTTCCCTATTAATGACTCGGCTAGAGTTCAGTTAAATTTATTATTCCAGTATCTCAGCTATTGTCCGGCGATCTAAGTCATACAACACTGTGATTCTCATCACAACACAGTTACCAATCTATCTATTTCGTCCCGTATTTTCACTATTTACATCATTATCTACAAAATACCGACTATAATTATTTGTTCAAGTTGGAACAATGTAATCCAAATTTTTATATACATATAAACTTATCAAATACTGTAAAGAATATTACTATTTTTTAAATAATCTTTATACCTTATAAATATAACTTAAAAAACTTAAGTAAATAATCAATACATCAAAAGTAACTCGATTAGATACGTGTGGCGCCATAATTTCAGTAATTTCCTACAAAACAACCTCCCCTCTGTGCTCTCTGTGGCTCTGGAGTAAAAATATCTACCACAGAGGCACGGATGTACAGAGAATAATTAGAGAAGTTAATAAAATATTAACGGCGACGATATGTTTCTTCGTCAGCAGGGTCTCCATAAGGGTCTTCGCTTGCAGGAATTACATCACCATACTGTTGGTCGGCAGGGTCACCATATGGGTCTTCACTCGCTGGACGAACATCTCCATACTGCTCGTAACCCGCGCGTTCACCATAATATTGTTGGTCGGCAGGGTCACCATATGGGTCTTCACTCGCTGGACGAACATCACCATACTGTTGATCAGCAGGGTCGCCATAGGGGTCTTCACTCGCTGGACGAACATCACGATATTCCCCTTCCTCATCCTTTCTATCTACACCGCTAACCAAAAAGTCTTTTGCTTTGCGTAAAAAATCGTCTACCATTATTTTTCTCCCTGTGAAACTTGTAATGAACAAACTTAAGCTACAAAAATTTGGCTAAATATCTTTTCTAGAACGCAGATCCTTGTGGTGCAACATCTCTTAAATCACGTCCTGTCGTGCGTCCATCATACCCCTGAAAATCACGGTATCTTTGTGCTTCTTCCGCAGGCACTTGAATACCCTGAGATGGTGCTGATACCCATACTGGACGACCTTGAGCGTCGCGGTAGTAAACTCGTCCATTTTTAGAAAGATAATATTTTCCCTTTTCCCCATTACCTTGGGCATTTTTACGCTGATTATAAAGATAGTAAAGCGCAGCGGCGCCTGCTAAGGTAATTAGTACTTTATTCCGCGTCGAAAGTCCTGGCTTTTTCTGAACTTGGTTCGCTCCATTAGGATCATTTACCTGTCTTCCTTGTGCATCGTTTACAGGAGGAGCAGCAGTCGGAGTTCCCGAACCACCCCCACAAGCGCTTAGTATCGGTGCTGTCAGTAAAGCTGAAAGAAAAACTGCTATCGGAAACGATGCCCTTCTCGTTTGTATCTGAGTTTGTTTACTTATTTCGCCCATCACATTCAACCACCCTGCCTTTAAAGAGTGCGCTGCTTAACTAACAGCACTGAGTTTACTGCTATTAAGTGTGGTTGAATATATGAAAGCTTACATCTAGCCTTTGAAGGAAACGCGCTCCATCTTTAGAAATAAATCAAGTTAAAAAACCTGGTATTAAACTCAATAAACCAGGTTTAAAGCCCGAAATCCTGATTTTTACTGCTTTTTTACTAGTTTATTCATTTTATCTACGCGCGGGAATTCCTGGCGCATATGCTTCTATAACTCTGTTAGTTCGAGTACAGGTAATCATTAAATAATCACAAGTAGGACACTGTGTCCGAGTAATTTGGCTTTCATAAATATAATGTCTTTCACCTTCACTACCGCAGTTAGGACAACGAATTGTTTGTATAGTTTGCACTTTAAAGCCCCTTTTAATAATCGCTTTTAGTTTGAAATTGTTTCACAAAAACTGTCTTTTTTGCCGATTTTGTGGCAATTATGTCAATAAGCGCATTGCTACACATAACTACATAATTGACACTAGTTCTCATCCAGTCCCAACATTTTGTAAAACTTGTCTATATGTTTTTCTATTATGCTCAATAAAATCGTAATTGCCTATATAACTTCAGACATATTACCTAACTATTTTTACTTGGCGCCCATTTAGGTTTGTAGTGATCCCCATTGTGTAACCCTTGAGAGTAACTTGTTTACAACTAGTAACGACTTTACTTAAATAATCAACAGTATTTAAAGTTAGTTAAAAATAATACCCAGCTTTTGTATCGAAATTTACTTTTTGATGAGTTTATTGGCTTGTAGACGTGAAAAAGCAGGCTCAAACTAACAAAAGTACTGAAGATTTCAGTACTTTACAAGTGTGAACCCAATTCTTAAAAAAATGCTTACTACTGTAAGATTGAGTACAGAATTTTATAATAAACTTTGTAATCGCGCTCGACTTAGGTATAGTTTACTGGTGAAACTATGATATAAAACTTAATAGTTAATTAATATTTAGTTACTGAAGAGTTGAAATTTAATTTTTGTAAGAAAATTTAATCAAAAATTCCAATGTTAGACATTAACAGTCTTTGAAAGATTTGCTAATGTAGTGATTGGTAATGGGTAATGGGTAATCGGTAATGGGTAATCGGTGGTGGAATTCTCCAACTGTCAATTACCCATCATTTCTTAAAAGGGCGCCTCAAATTAGACATCTGATCAAATATCTGAGTTTGAGGGATGAAAATAATCGTAAATTTCTTGAGCTAAACGCGAACCAATACCTGGAACTTCGCCAAGTTGTGCAGGAGTTGCAAGACGGATATAATCAACCGAGCGGAAGTGAGCCAAAAGTTGTTTTTGACGATGACTTCCTAAACCGGGTATTTCATCCAAACGTGACCGCTTCAATTTATCACTACGCTGTTGACGGTGGAATGTAACGGCAAAACGGTGCGCTTCATCACGTAAACGTCGCAAAAGTTGGACTCCCGGTTGCTCCGAGTCTGTTTCTACTGGTAAACTTTCACCAGGTAAAAAGATTTCTTCGCGCTTTTTCGCTAAACTGACAACCCGCACGTCTTCGATTAAATTCATTTCTTGTAAAACGGCAACAACCGCAGAAAGTTGTCCTTTACCACCATCTATCATTATTAAATCTGGAAAATCCGGGTTTCCCAAACGCTGTAGTTGTGGGTCTTCGATAAATTTACGAAATCGTCGCTGTATAACTTCCGCAAGCGAAGCAAAGTCATCCGAGTGACCCGCCGTAACGGTGGGATTTTTGATTTTATAATGACGGTAATGTTGTTTTGCAGGCAACCCATCGATAAACACTACCTGCGAAGCAACTGCATTAGAACCTTGAATGTGAGAAATATCGTAACCTTCAATACGGTGGGGTAAGTCGGGTAAGTCAATAATTGACGCTAAATCTTGCATAGCTTCCGAGTTACGGTCACCTAATTTTTGCATTCGTTCTAACTCGTACTGAGCATTACGCTCAACCATTTCGAGCAATTCAGCTTTTAACTGACGCTGTGGCGCCACAATACTAACTTTACGACCTCTACGTTGACTCAAAGCTGCCGCCAAAATATCAGTATCGGGTAACTCGTGCTGTACCAATATTTCGGAAGGAATCTCTATATCATCAGCAGTTTGATAGTGTTCTTCTAACACCCGTTGTAAAATAGCTCCTGGTTCTGCACTTCCATCCGCAACAAATGCTAGGCGCCCAACGAGTTGACCTGCACGAATCTGAAATAATTGAATACAAGCATGATTATCATTTTTTGCCAAAGCGATGGCATCGCGCGAAACAGTATCATCAGGAAGTGATACCTTTTGGTCAGCAGTCAGCGACTTTAAACCATTTATTTGGTCACGATAACGCGCGGCAGATTCAAAGTTTAACGCTTCTGCCTGCTTACACATTGCCTCAGTTAATATATCTACCAACTCTTGCCCGCGTCCTTGAAAAACCATCGCAACTTTTTGCACAGTTTTACGATACTCTTCGGGAGTCTCAAGTTTCTGACACACCCCTGGACATCGACCTAAATCATAATTCAAACAAGGACGGTCTTTAAATAACGGTTGTGGACGCTGACGGAGTGGAAAAATTCGCTTACAAATGCGTAAAATCTCTCTCAACAACCGCGAATCAGTATAAGGCCCGTAAAACTTATCTTTTCCCTTACCTAACTGTCGTTTTCGCGTGATGAAAATACGCGGATAGTCCTCTGACCATGTAATACATACGTATGGATACTTTTTATCGTCTTTGAGCAGAACATTAAAATAAGGCTGATGCTGCTTAACTAAGTTTGCTTCGAGTGCGAGTGCTTCGGTTTCTGTATCGGTGACAATGAACTCAATATCAGTTACTTGCTTGACCATTGTCGCAATACGTTCGGTCAAACGCTGTGAGTCACGAAAATACGAGCGGACTCTAGACCGCAGTTTACGAGATTTACCAATATACATAATGCGGTCACTAGCATCGCGCATGAAATATACCCCAGGTTCAGGGGGAATTTCCTTGAGACGATTTTCCAAGCGTTCGGGGTCTTTGACGAGCGGTAAGACTTTACCAGATATTGTCACAGTTAAAAAAGTTAATTATATTAATCTACTTATATATATTTTAATTTTTTAATGAACCATAGAGTAGGGCGATATTACCCAATCAGTTGTAGAGACGCGACATGTCGCGTCTCTACAACGTCTCTGCTAAATTGCTTGTAAAATCGCTATACTCCATAGTGATACCCTATTGTACTGATTTATTCCGGGGCTGGATATATGGCATCCTATGCAACCTCCTCTGCTAAGGCAGAAATGAGCGAATTACGTCGATTGAAAGGTTTATTGCCACCAGAATTACAAAGCTGGGTCACGGTCGAAGGAACGACAGAAGTCAATCCACCCCTTGTTAGATGCGAAGAAATTGGTAAAGACCAAGTAGAAATTCAAATCGATTTGGTGAAATGGGACGCTCTCGCAATCGACCAGCGCAACCTGTTATTCTGGCATGAAGTCGCGCGTATTCAAAATGATACAATTCCCAAAGACGGTTGGGAAATGGCGGCACTCGCAATTGGTTTAGGTGGCGCCGTTGGTGAACTCTGGGTTCAAGATGGATTATTGTTAGTCCTCGCTTTAGCGTTATGCGGTGTTTCTGGCTGGCGCCTTTATCAAAAAAATAGTGGCGAAAAAATTGCGCGCGAACTAATCGAAGCGGATGAAAAAGCAATTGGACTTGCCCAGCGTTTCGGTTACACTCTGCCCAACGCTTACAAAAGTTTGGGAAGTGCGCTGAAAACTTTGATTGATACCACGAATAGCAAACGTGAACGCTCTAAATACGAAGCTCGCCTCAGCGCACTCAAACGCAGCGCAAATAAAGTTAGAGGCAAATCAAGAAACATGGATGATGATATCTAGTGCTGAGTGCTGAGTGCTGAGTGCTGAGTGCTGAGTTATGAGTTATGAGTGAAGAGGTGCGTTTGTCGCGCAGGAAGGTTTTATAATACTGCCTGCGTGAGCATTTTGCTGATTTTTTAACTAATTTTTTAACTTTATTAAATCAACATTAATGCAATATTAAATCAATATTAAATCAAAAAAATAATTTTACATAATACATTGTAGTTTTAAAAATACAATAAAGCAGTAGAGACTTTGACGTAAAATCTCTACAATATGGGAAATTTACTTTAATCGGGAATTATAGAATGGAAAATCACTATAACTGATTCATCATCTTATGGGTTTGAGGAATTACTCGTACATGGTTGACTATTCGCTTCATAATCGCTTGCCAGAGCAAAACATCATCGGGAGAGGGTGCTAGGATTGGTTGTGAAGCACCTGTTGGTGATACCAAGGGTGTTACAGGCTGCAAAAATATTGGAATCAATGGATTTGTTTCTGCGACTAGTTGCGCTGCTCGCTCCAACTCCATGACATCTGTCGATGCTGAAACAATAATCTTGACAAAAACTTCTACATGTGAATCGTGGCAAAGCTGTAAAAAACGCGCGTGTTCAGGAAAGCGCTTTTCACCGCTAACGCTTTCGAGTTTAAAGTCCATACCTACTGAGTCGAGATATGGTAAAACCATCTCTAGCTGTTCGCTTCGATGTCCACCAGTCTCTAAGTATATAGGTAATTGGGTTGCTCTACTAACTTGGGGTAAAAACTCAACAAGGAAGGAAGCGTGAAGAAGCGGTTCGCCACCTGTTAAGCTAATGCTATCGTGTAGATGAGGTATATTTTGTCGCTCAATCCATTGAAGTAACATAGATAATGTTACTGGGTTTGGATGAACTTCAAAATCACGCAAACCAGGGGAACGCTCGATTTTACATATATCTGGTGCATTCCATGTATTAGAACTGTCGCAAAAGTGACAGCGTAAATCACAAAGCGCGAACCTGATAAAAATTTGACGAGTTCCAACGTTTAGTCCTTCCCCTTGGATAGCGGAAAATACCTCAACCAAGCGTGCGTTTTTTGTAGAAATTGTAGTATTCGTAGTACGAATTGTGGTCATGTTATCGGTATATCAAAAATATAACGGGCGAATATGACTGAGTTTGAAACTGTAACAAAATTCACACAGAAGTGCCTTTTGTATTTTGAACCTATATTTTGAATCTTTGTTATCCCACAGGAGGCGCCATTCACCAATTCGGAATATGCAATTAGTTAGAGAAAAGTAATTATTGTAATTGCAGTAGTTACACTGATAGAAAACATTGAACTAGGGTATATCTTAGGACACAATGATGTTGGACAAAATACATAATAACAGCAAAGTTTAGTGCAAGGTTTCATGACTAGCCAACCCACAGAGGCAGATTTTCTCGTCACATTCCAAGCGGATGCAGCAATAGTGCTGGTTCCCCCTAGGTTGAGTGTACTTGAAGCTATCACCTTCAAACAAACCTGCCAAGACCTAACCCAAAAAAATAAAGTATTGAAAAAAATTATTGTTGCCTTTGACAATACCACTTTTATGGATAGTAGTGGGTTAGGAGCTTTGGTGAGTAATTTCAAAATTGCTCAACAGCAAGGAATTGAGATGACGTTGCGAAATGTCACACCACAGGTGATGGCAGTATTAAATTTGACCGGCTTGAATGAGGTTTTCACAATCGAATCATCCAGCGACCCGGAAACACGTACTGACCAGTTGGAAGAAAACTTACCAACGACTCATCCTTCAGTTAAATCTTGGATGAAACGTTTAATCGATATAGTTGGGGCTATAGTCGGTTTGGTAATTACTGCTATTTTGTCAATTCCAATTGTAATTGCAATCCAACTTGATGACCCAGGCCCAGTTTTTTTTGGTCAGACGCGCTGTGGTTGGATGGGTAAACATTTCCGAATGTGGAAGTTTCGCTCGATGTGCGTTGATGCAGAAGCAAAAAAAGCAGAACTACTAAAGCAAAACCAAGTCCAAGGTGCATTTTTTAAAATTGATAACGACCCACGAGTCACAAAAGTCGGACGGTTTTTGCGAAAAACTTCCCTTGACGAACTACCACAGTTTTTAAACGTACTCAAAGGCGAAATGAGTTTGGTTGGCACTAGACCCCCTACCCCAGATGAAGTTGCCCGCTACGAAGTGCCCGAATGGCAACGTTTAGATGTAAAACCAGGAATGACCGGAGAATGGCAGGTCAATGGTCGTTCTAGTATACGCAGTTTTGAGGATGTAATTCGCTTAGATTTACAATACCAGAAGAATTGGACTCTACTATACGACCTCAAGTTGATTTTCAAAACCATTACAATTTTGTTCCGAAAAAACAGTGGTGCAGTCTAAAACCGAAAAATAACAGTATAAAAAACCTGGTTTGGTGAAAAACCGGGTTTTTTTGTGTTTACTCTCCACGGATAAAATTTAAAGAAATTTCGGTTGTTTAATGCTGGTATATCTTAAAGCTGTCTCGGTTAATACCTGTAAATTTGTTTTGATTGACAATTTGTAATTACTAATTTGACCAGCTTTGAACCGCTCTTGACCTTGAAAATACCGATTAAAGTCTTCTCCCTTGTAGATTTCATAAGTCAGTCCCGCGCGCTCAGGTAAGCGAACATTTACTTAAATTTACCAAAATTAGTAAACATCATTTTTTTGAACATTGGTTAAAAAAGTATTACGTACTGTGTAAAGAACTGAAACGAAGTTTACTTAATCTTCAACGAAAAAAAACGGACGTTAATAAACTCTGAAGAGAAAATTGTTAGTAACCAATGTTTTCTAGACAAGGGTAGCGTGAACTCCATCTTGCCTAAAAAGCATAAACCAGGGCTGTTCAAACGAACATATATTTATGCGAATTTTAATTTACTCTTACAACTATCACCCCGAACCTATTGGTATAGCTCCGTTAATGACCGAGCTAGCTGAGGGACTAGTACTGCGTGGACATTCAGTACGTGTGGTGACAGCAATGCCTAACTACCCTCAGCGTCAAATTTATGAAGAGTATAAAGGTAAGTTTTTCGTTACAGAAGAAAAGAACGGTGTGAAAATTCAGCGTAGTTTTGTTTGGATACGTCCTCAACCAAACTTACTCGACCGAATTTTGCTTGACGCCAGTTTTGCCATTACTAGCTTTGTTCCTGCTTTGTCTGGTTGGCGCCCAGAAGTGATATTAACAACATCACCATCGCTTCCCTGCTGTGTACCTGCTGCACTACTAGGATGGTGGAACCGTTGTCCAGTTGTGTTGAACCTTCAAGATATTCTGCCTGATGCGGCAATACACGTTGGTTTGCTCAAGAATAAACACTTAATCAAAGTTTTTCAGACGCTGGAAAAATTTGCTTACCGTACAGCTACAAAAATTAGCGTTATCGCCGACGGGTTCATTGATAATCTACTGCAAAAGGGCGTTGACAAGAGCAAAATGGTCAAAATTCCCAACTGGGTTGATGTGAATTTTATTCGTCCTTTGTCGAAAGAAGATAATGAATTTCGTTCTACCCACAACCTCAACGGTAAGTTTGTGGTGATGTACTCAGGCAATATTGCTTTGACTCAAGGTCTAGAGACTGTGATCAAAGCTGCTAGCAAGTTGCGTCACATCAAAGATATCGTATTCGTGATTGTTGGTGAAGCTAAAGGTTTAGAGCGTTTACAACTTCAATGTAACAAGTATGGCGCCGACAACGTGATGCTGCTGCCGTTTCAAAAGCGTGAAAAACTGCCTGTAATGCTAGCTGCTGCAGATGTTAGCCTAGTAGTACAGAAGAAAAATGTAATTTCGTTCAACATGCCTTCTAAAATTCAGGTTGCACTGGCTAGTGGACGAGCAATTGTTGCATCAGTACCTTACACTGGAACTGCAGCAAAGGCAATTACTCAAAGTGGAGGTGGTATTGTTGTTCCTCCTGAAGACCCAGAAGCATTAGCCAAAGCTATTTCAAATTTGTATTTGGCACCGGAAGAAGTTAATTCACTAGGTTACAACAGCCGTAAATACGCAGTCGAAAACTATTCGTTCGATAACGCCTTAAATCAATACGAGAATCTATTTTACGCAATTACAACACCAGTTCCAGAGCCAGTTGTCGAACCAGTCGTTATTCAACCAGTTGTTCAACCGATAGTTATTCCACCTGTTATTCAGCCAGTATACAAACCAGCATTCTATGCAGTTACTGACAATAACAGCACTACCAAACCAAAAACAGTTTCTCAACCCTCGCGCGTAGAGCAAGTTTGAGCGCTTCCATTACTCAACTTTAACAACTCGAAACCCCATCACACACTGATACTGTTCGGGCTGGTCGGAGGTAAGTTTACCGACAGCCCGACCACAGTATAATTGTCCTGCGCGCCAACGCGGTTGACCGTTTGCATCTGCAAGCATACACGACTGACAAACCTGTCCGGGTGCATAAATTTGATTTTCTGTTAAGATTGCTAACATCATGCCCACCTATTTAATTATCTAAAAACACTTAAATACTACTTTGCAACAAGCGCACTATATAAGTAAATTTACTTGTTGAATTTACTTACTATATGAACCGTAGAAATTAGTAGTATTCTTTATAACACATTCAATATTCAGAAATAAATTTAAATACAAGAATCTGGTTTGATTACCTGAAAAAATCGTGTGTATTTGTAGGGTGGGCATAGCCCTACTTACACTGAAGGTTTCAAAGAGCGCTATTATAGTTTACGCAATTGTATAAGCTAATATTCTATTGTTGTGATTACGTGTGTTGATTATACAGCAGTAATACGCGGTTTGCTTATTACTGATGCATAACATTACAAATGTTACAGCAAGCTAGAATAAATCTAGCTCGAATACGATGGCTATATACTTAACTAGATGCTATGACAAAGACAAATTCTGACTTTCTAGCAAATTCTGACCCGGCAGTTGCGGAACTGATTGGCGATGAACTTCAACGTCAACGCGACCACTTAGAATTAATTGCCAGTGAAAACTTTACCTCTGCTGCGGTACTTGCTGCACAAGGTTCGGTACTTACAAACAAATACGCCGAAGGTTTACCTGGCAAACGTTACTACGGTGGCTGTGAATATGTTGATAAAATTGAGCAGCTAGCTATCGACCGTGTAAAGCAGTTATTCGGCACCACACACGCGAACGTTCAACCTCACTCAGGCGCCCAAGCAAACTTTGCGGTATTTTTAACATTGCTTGAGCCAGGTGACAAAATCATGGGTATGGACTTGTCCCACGGTGGACACCTAACTCACGGTTCACCAGTAAACGTATCCGGTAAATGGTTTGAAGTATCACACTACGGTGTAGATCAACAAACTGAACAACTTAACTTCGATATTATCCGTGAGCAGGCGCTTAGGGAGCGTCCTAAGCTCATCATTTGCGGTTATTCAGCATATCCACGGATTATTGACTTTGAACAATTCCGAAGTATTGCGGATGAAGTTGGCGCCTACTTGCTAGCAGATATTGCTCACATTGCTGGTTTAGTTGCTACTGGACATCACCCCAACCCCCTCCCCTACTGTGATGTCGTCACAACAACAACTCATAAAACCTTGCGCGGACCTCGTGGCGGTTTAATTATGACCCGTGATGCCGAATTAGGTAAAAAGCTAGATAAATCGGTATTTCCTGGTAGCCAAGGCGGTCCATTAGAACACGTCATCGCAGGTAAAGCCGTTGCCTTTGGCGAAGCGCTCAAACCTGAATTTAAAACTTATTCAGCCCAAGTCATCGAAAACGCGCGTGCAATGGCTAACCAATTGCAACAGCGTGGATTGAAAATAGTATCCAACGGTACAGATAATCATTTGATGCTTGTAGATTTACGTAGTGTTGGTATGACCGGAAAACAAGCCGACCAACTTGTTAGTACAGTAAATATTACTGCTAACAAAAACACTGTTCCGTTTGACCCAGAATCACCGTTTGTTACCAGTGGTCTACGACTAGGCTCACCAGCAATGACGACGCGCGGTATGGGAACAACAGAATTTGTGGAAATTGCCAACATTATCGCCGACTGCTTAACTAACCCCGACTCCAGTGCAGTCGCTGAAGATTGTCGCAAGAGGGTAGCATCACTTTGCGAACGCTTCCCCTTATATCCCCATATCCAAATTCCTGTACCAGCTTTAGTATAGGTATATTAGATTCCCGACTTTTTAAAGAAGTTGGGAATCTAAGGGAATATAATTAAAATTAAGCGAATTAAAAACCTTATACTGATTAATTAGCAGAACTTAGTATATATATTAAAGACGAAGGCGTGTCTGAAAAATACTCACAGATTTACGTTGTATACATTACAAAAAAAATACCAATGTCTATTCAGATATATCATCTGATAGCCTTTCTTGTTGCCGCAGTAGTCGTTCTCTGGACTACCCCTGATGTTAGAAATCTCGGTATAAAAAGCGGAAGGCTTGATAAACCTGGGGAACGTAAAGTTCATCAACGTCCAATGGTACGCCTCGGAGGTGTGAGCATCTTTGCTGGCACAATATTATCGTTAATTCTTGTGTGGTGGTTAGGTGGATTTGGAAATTTGCCTCCTGATAAAGAATGGCAAGTTATAGGAGTTGTATTAGGGGGAATATGCTTTTTTTCAATTGGATTTGCTGACGACTTATTAAACTTGTCATCATTTACACGTTTGGTTTTGCAAGTAATTGTAGCAGCAGGTGTTTGGAAAGCAGGCGTAAGTATAGATTTTGTGACAATTCCGACAGTTGGTATTGTTCAGCTTGGCTGGTTAAGTTTACCAATTACGGTAATTTGGTTAACAGGAATGGTAAATGCCATTAACTGGATTGACGGATTAGATGGATTAGCAGCAGGAGTATCGGGAATTGCAGCGGTTGTGCTACTTGTTGTTTCACTATTTATGAAGCAACCTGCTGCTGCATTAATAGCTGCTGCACTTGCAGGCGCCTCATTAGGGTTTTTGCGATATAATTTCAACCCCGCTCAGATTTTTATGGGTGACGGTGGGTCATACTTCATGGGTTTTACCCTTGCCGCCGTTAGTATTATAGGTTTAGTCAAAATTCCTGCTGTCACAGCGGTATTACTACCATATGTAATTCTTGCCGTCCCAATTTTTGACATGTCCGCCGTCATTCTCGCGCGTTTGCGTCAGGGAAAATCACCCTTCAGTGCCGACAAACGCCATTTGCACCACCGCTTACTCAACGCTGGACTCTCACATCGGTGGGCAGTTTTATTTATTTACTCCCTCACATTATGGGCTGGTTGTTTAGCAATGGCAATCGTTGGAATTCCCAGCGGCGCCATTTTTGCTTGCGCTGCGACCTCCTTACTAAGTTACACTTCTTGGAAAGTCTGGAAACACTCCAAAGTAAGGTAGGGTGTGTGGCGCCATAACAATCCTCAAACGAAGTAAGGTAGGGTGTGTGATGCCATAACAATCCTCAAACGAAGTAAGCAGTCTGGTAGTGTCACGCACCAGAACTTATTTACCATAGAGACACGAGAAAAAGAATTAAGAGCATTTCCCAGGACGTAAAATAAAAGAACAGCGGCGCCTACTTCCTAAAATTAATCACACACAGCTTTGGTGCGTGACACCACTTGGCTGGTTGCTTCGTTTTAAGATTGTTATAATGTCACGCACCCTACTTTATTTAAAATGAGTGCAGAAATTATTTGTGTTGGTACTGAGCTACTACTAGGTGATATTCTAAATAGCAATTCTCAATACCTTGCCCAGGAGTTAGCGAAATTAGGTATTCCTCATTATTATCAAACTGTCGTCGGTGATAATACTGAACGTTTGCTTGATGTAATTAAAATTGCCACTTCTCGTTCACAAATTTTAATATTTACAGGTGGTTTGGGACCAACTCCTGATGATTTAACATGCGAGACAATTGCAAACTATTTCGGCGCCCCTTTGGTTGAACGAGATGATATAATTTCCGACATTACGGAAAAATATGCGGCTCGCAATCGGGTGATGACACCCAGTAACCGTAAACAAGCTTTGATTCCAGTTGGTGCTGATATTTTACCTAACCCTACAGGAACGGCGCCTGGTATAATATGGCAACCAAAACCAGGGTTAATTATCTTGACTTTTCCTGGTGTTCCTTATGAAATGCACCAGATGTGGCAAGAAACAGCTGTTCCCTACCTCCAAAGTCAAGGTTGGGGCAAAGAAATTATTTATAGTCGAATGTTAAAGTTTTGGGGTATTGCAGAATCAGCTTTGGCAGAAAAGGTTAGTTCTTATCTTAATTTATCTAATCCAACTGTGGCGCCATATGCTTCCAAAGGTGAAGTTAAGTTACGAGTCGCTGCAAAAGCACCATCTCATGCTGCTGCTGAAGAAATAATTGCCCCTGTTGCAAAACAACTCCAAGATATCGCTGGACTTAACTACTACGGTGCCGATAATGATACCCTAGCTTCTGTAGTTGGTGAGTTACTATTCACTCAACACCAAACCGTTTCGGTCGCAGAGTCGTGTACTGGTGGACTCTTAGGGCAAATGCTGACAGAAAAGTCAGGAAGTTCTGACTATTTTTGGGGTGGTGTGATCTCTTACGACAACTCAGCAAAAATAAATTTACTAGGGGTTAACCCAGAAGACTTGGAAAAATATGGTGCAGTAAGCTCCGTTGTTGCTGAACAAATGGCTGTTGGTGTTAAAAACCGTTTGGGCACAACTTGGGGAATAAGTATAACAGGTATTGCAGGGCCAACTGGAGCTAGTGAAACAAAACCAGTGGGATTAGTTTATATTGGACTTGCAGCACCGGATGGAGTTGAAAGCTTTGAGAACCAATTTGGTGCCACACGTGGACGCAGTTTAATTCGTCATGTTAGTGCTTGTACAGCATTAGACTTGCTACGCCGCAAATTGCTAACTCGCTAATATTATTATTCTGCGAATGTTGTATTGTATGCGCCTGCATTGAACTTCAAATCAGGTTAGAATTAGATATTGAAAATGGTATCACCCGTTTCAAAATGAATCGCTTCATATCCTTGCCTATTCAAAACGAAAGTACAGTAACGATTTGTGTTACTGACATACTTGGAGACAAATGCTGTGTAGTGTGTGAGGACGGAAAGCGGGTTTACGAACACGTAGCCACAGCTTTAAAAGCTGGTAAAAAAGTTCACCTCTCCTTTAGAGGTGGCGAAGATATTACCTCCGCGTTTTTAGCTGAAGCTTTTAGTCGTTTATATACTAATTTCTCTGAAGAACACATAGAAAGCAACTTAACTTTTACCGATATCGACCCTGATGATGCCGCCGATATTGAATGTGTTATTCAAGATGTGAAAGACTACCTTAATAATCCGCAGCAATTTAAAAATGCGATTATTCAAGCTATGGGTGAAGATGCAATATGACCAAACAAGTGTACCCCATTGAAACATATCATTTTAACTCCCATGATGGGGTACTGTTTGATGCCAACATCTGGATGTATATATATGGTCCTCCCAGTCACATATCCTCCCAATATAGATACGCTTATACTTCTGCTTTGCGACGCATTCGTGGCGCCGGTTGTCAAATAG
>NZ_JBXXZH010000108.1:0-29886 GCF_059640475.1 Calothrix sp. CBUCES-K 9914 | reverse complement strand
CGTGAAAGCACTGTATTTGGCGTTACATTGCTTGATAGTAATAGCTTGATAGTAATAGCTTGATAGTACCCTACCCAATGCACGTTGGCGCCTCAAAATGCTTAAGTCAGTGAGATTCCACCCTACCATTTAAGATAAACCATCCGTTACATCCGTTTATCTAGTGCCGAATAATCTATCGCCAGCATCTCCTAAACCTGGTATAATATATCCTAGTTCATCCAGTCTTTCATCAATCGAAGCAGTATATATTGGCACATCTGGATGAATCGAGCAGAAATGTTCAAGTCCTTCTGGCGCCGCAAGCAAGCAAACAAATTTGATTGAAAGAGGATTTGTAGATTTTAGTCTTTCGACGGCAGCGATAGCGGAATTACCAGTCGCCAACATTGGGTCTACGATTAAAACATCGCGTTTATCGATATCTTGAGGAACTTTGAAGTAATATTCTACAGGGATTAAAGTTTTTGGGTCACGGTATAACCCAATATGTCCAACCCGTGCAGAAGGAATTAACTCTAACATCCCATCTAAAATACCCTGTCCCGCGCGCTGAATAGCCACTACAACCAGCTTTTTGTCTGGAGCGAGTACAGGAGCATTCATTTGAGCAATGGGTGTTTGAATTAATTCAGTTTTTAAAGGCAAGTCGCGCGTAACCTCATAAGCAAGTAACAAACTAATTTCTTTTAACAAAGTGCGAAACTTTGCAGTGCTTGTCTCTGCTCTTCGCATCAAAGTAAGTTTATGCTGAATTAGAGGATGACTTATGACTGTAACTTGATTTCCCATAAAAGTTAGAAGGTAGGGTGCGTGACGCTATAACAATTCTCAAACGAAGCTAATCATCAGGTGGCGTCACGCACCAAAACGAGTTAGCAATTAAAATACTGTACCATCACTCTTAATTTGAATAGGGGGAACACCATCAGGTCTTTTTTCGGCAGCTATTTTTCGTCCTGCCGTCCAAGTTCCACCTTGAAGAATTTTGACAAGTGGCAGTTCATTGGTACTCATACTTAATTTTTCCCTAATGCAAGCGGCAATTTCGTCTAAAAGTATTACCGTTAGCGCGCGCCATTCTACAATAACTTCAGAGTCAACCGAATGGGAAGTGTGTAATATATCAGGGTGTTTAGGAAGCAACAGTTCTAAATCAATACACAAACCCCCGTTGCGATATTCCGGTAAGCCAGTTAGTTCATCTAGACCAGTAATTTTGATACCAAGTTCTTGTAAAGGTTCGAGCAAAGAATAAGTAAGCCACTGCGATAATTTGTGGAAAGGCACTAACCCATCTGAGCTAACGTCAGGATGGCGCCACACATCTCCTAAGTTTACCCCTGCGATTTCCAGGCGCCCCGACCAAATTTCGCTTAAACTCGACAGTACTGTCTCAAAAACGGTTGTGGCTGTAAGTTGGTTGTGTGAAACTTTGCTAATTAGATAATTAACCAAATTTCCGGGACGAGGGTTTTCACCAAAGTATTGAGGTAGTGCGGTTAATATAGACCCTAATTTCTGTAACAATTGTAATCTTCCAGTTACACCAACCAGAGGGTTATTTGGACTGACTTGAAATCCTTGAGACAGTTCTGCTTCAGTAAATTCTTGTAATCTTTTTGCATCAACGCGCATGTTACTAGCTTGAGAGGGCGTTTTACTATTAGAGAAGGCGCCTTGATAAAACATCTGAAAACTAGCGACAGCAAGACCTTCGGAACGTTTAAAAACCATTTTAGTTCCAGGTTCACAATAGTACCAATCACTACCGGCACCAGCATCAAGTAATACACTAATAATTGCTAAATCAAATTTTGAAGACGCTTTCTCTTGTTTTGTAAGTTCAGCTAGTTGATTATCCAACTGTTGTAACCGCTCAACTCCACCTGCTGTTATATGGCGCCAGCGACTATGAAATGGTATTTGTAAATCAGGGTACTCTGAGCGTATAACATCAATAACATAATCAGCTGCGCGCGGGAGTTGTGACAAATCACAATCAAAATGACGTGAACTACCAGCAACCGCGCGGTTAAAAAGCTCTCCGCAGCGAGAACGAATAGCAGCAGGACTCCGTAAATATGTAACCAAATCATTCATCAGCTTTATCCTTTTATTAACCACGTAGGATAGGCATCTTGCCTGTCCGTCAAATACACACCTGTCCGTCAAATACACACCTGTCCGTCAAATACACACCTGTCCGTCAGATAAGAAGGACAGGCGGGACGCCTATCCTACGGGTTACTCTAATGAGCGTCCTTTGATTTCTGATAGTCCGGTATCATCTAAGACTTCGCCTGTTGTAAAATAACCAGCAGCTTTTTTGGCTTCGATTTCTACGCGCGCATCATTTGGGATCAAATCATCAGGAATTGGGACACGCTCAACAATTTCAATTCCTGACTGCGTGATAGCGTTGAATTTCATGTTGCTCATCGATATCATGCGGTCGATACGAGTTACACCCAACCAGTGTAAAACATCGGGCATCAATTCCTGAAAACGCATATCCTGTACACCTGCAACACACTCAGTACGGGCAAAATATGCTGAAGCTGTGTCACCACCTTCTTGTCGTTTACGCGCGTTATATACAAGGAATTTTGTAACCTCACCAAGCGCGCGTCCTTCTTTGCGACAGTAGATAATAATACCGGCGCCACCTTCTTGAGCAGTTTGGACGCACACCTCAATTCCATGTACCAAATATGGACGACAAGTACATATATCAGAACCAAACACGTCTGAACCGTTACATTCGTCATGTACACGAACTGCTACAGGTTTGTTTGGGTCGGTAATGGCGCCAATATCACCGACAATATAAACTGTTACCCCCCCAATTGGGGGTAAGAATACTTCTAAGTCAGGACGAGTTACTAATTCGGGAAACATTCCCCCCGTCTGCTCAAACAACGCGCGTCGTAAGTCACCTTCGGAAATATTGAAGCGTTTGGCAACTCCTGGTAAATACCAAACAGGTTCAATAGCTGCTTTAGTAACAACTAAATCACCACCTACCTTCATAATTTTGCCATCGATTTGCAATCGCCCACTTACAACTGCTTCTTGTAGTTCGGGCATATTGATGTGAGCTTTTGTAATAGCTATCGTTGGACGAATATCGTATCCTTGTTCATAATAAGATTTGAAAACTTCACCAACGATAGCTCCGAACGGGTCTATTGAAACGATTTTTAAGGGGTCAGCCCAACTTGGATGTGGTCCAATGTGTTCAACTGGGGAGGTATTCGTCAAGTCAGCACGATGGTCTGTTTGAAGGGCGCCACTTGCCACTGCCAAAGCGCGGTAAACAGCATAACCTCCCGAATGAGTACCAATTACATTGCGATGCGCTTGCTTTATAAGTGTAGCAATCACCGGACCCCGTTCCTTGGGAGACTCTTTACCCCAGTGAATGGGTATTGGCTTGGGACCAAAACTACTTGGGTGTGAAGTGAGAACAATATGCCTCGAAGAGTTATTCTGTTTGGGCATTTTTTTTACTTATGGGTTTTTAGTTAATTAAGATTTGTCTACAACAATAGTTTATTCTTGTTTTTGTCAATTTAAATGGTATGTTTAACCAATCATTATTGACGCTCAATGGGTGCCAAGTGTACTTAATCGTATAACTGAATACAAAAAAACATACACCGATTGCGTACTTTGCAATTAGAGCGAAAAATTAAGAGTCAGTAAAAAACTTACTTAAGACTCAATTTTGTGCGAAATTTGTGAAAAGACCTTCTTATCTACGTCAAATTCATGGATTCTTTATTTATCAGTTCATTACTTGAAGACTTAAAAAACCCCTCCGAGTCAGTCCGCGAACAGGCAACACAGAAGTTATGGCGCATTTGGTTCCAGCAAAAAGGAATTCATGGGTTAGAGATAATTGACCGTAGCCAAAAGCTGCTTGATGCTGGTAAAGTGGCAGAAGCTGAGTTGGTACTAAACGAATTAATTCTAAATCAACCTGATTTTGCTGAAGCTTGGAACCGTCGCGCGTTTCTTTATTACACTACTGGCAAATTCCAAAAATCGTTAATCGATTGTCAAAAAGTGATAGATTTGATCCCAGTACATTTCGGTGCCCTTCATGGTATGGGGTTATGCTACGCTGCTACTGGTGAGTATCAAAAAGCAATCCAAGCATTTCGACGCGCTTTAGAAATTCAGCCATTTTCGCTCATAAATCAAAAATTGATTTTAGAATGTTCAATGCGCCTAGGTTAAATGCCTGTTAAATATAAAATTCAAACACTCATTATGTGGGCATCAAGGTACATCCTTAAACGCCGTCAATTTATAAAGTATAGTTCACTGTTTTTAGCAAGTGGCATTTTACATGCTTGCGCTAATAACGTTAATCAGGCGCCGTCTTCCAATCAAGGCACGAAAAAACTTGATAAAGTAATCTTTGGTACAAACTGGTTAGCAGAAGCCGAACATGGGGGCTTTTACCAGGCAATTGCAACAGGAATATACAAAGATTACGGTTTGGATGTCACCATTAAGATGGGTGGTCCTCAAGTCGCTAGTGGTACTCAACTACTGCTAGGAGGCGCCGTAGATTTTTTCATGGGGCAAGGAGTCGATGCTATTAATGCCATAGCAGAAGGTATTCCAAAAATCACAGTAGCAGCAATTTTTCAAAAAGACCCACAGTGTTTGCTTGCTCATCCCAATACAGGAGTCAAAACTTTACCTGACCTTAAAGCCAGACCTATATATATAAGCACCTCTGGTAGCATCACGTATTGGCCTCTTCTCAAAGCCAGGTACGGATTTACTGACGACCAGAAGCGTCCTTATAACTTTAATCCCGCTCCATTTTTAGCTGACAAAACTTCAGCACAGCAAGGTTACATCACATCCGAACCATTTGCAATTGAAAAGCAGGGTGGCTTTAAACCATTAGTATTTTTATTGGCAGATTATGATTACACCGCTTACGCGACTACTATTGAAACCAAAAAAGAATTAGTACAAAATAATCCAGATTTAGTGCAGCGTTTTGTTGACGCTTCAATAAAAGGGTGGTACAGCTATCTACAAAACCCAGAACCAGGAAATAAACTAATCAAAAAAGATAATCCAGAAATGACCGACGAGCAAATCAAATATGGTTTACAAAAACTCAAAGAATACGGCGTAATAGTTTCTGACGATGCTGAAAAATTGGGAATTGGCGCCATGACAGCAGAGCGCTGGCAATCATTCTTTGACAAAATGGTCAAAGCCGGAGTCTTCAAACCCAACATTAATTACAAAGAAGCATTCACCCTGCAATTTGTCAACAAAGGCGTTCAAACATATAAATAGAACAAATACAGTAGGTTGAGTTCTTTTAGCCTCCACCCAACCTACAATTTATAAGCAATCTCTTATCCGTTACATCCGCTTCTAATTTGACTGCCATACTTTAATAGTATCGTCAGAGCTACCACTAACTAGTGTTTTTCCATCTTGACTTATTGCAAGCGATACTACTTGTTTATTATGGGCGCCTATCATATGCAATAATTGCCCTGTTTCCAAATTCCATAAACGGATTTCTCCATCTAAACCCCCACTTGCGATAGTTTTACCATCAGGACTAATTACAATAGACATTACTGAGTAGTTATGTCCTGTAATGGTTCTAATTAATTCTCCTGTATTTGCGTTCCATAACTTGATGCTTTTGTCAAGGCTGCCACTAGCAACAATTTGATTATTAGAACTAACTGCAACACAAGTTACCCAACCTGTATGTCCAACAAGGGTTTTTAATGGTTGACCACTGTTAATATTCCATAAGCGCACAGTTTTATCAGTACTACCACTTACAAGCGTTTGCCCATCAGGACTTATCGCTACTGCCAAAACAGGTAATGAGTGCCCATACAAAGTTCGTAACCGCTGACCTGTGGCAAAATTCCATAATCTAACTGTTTTATCGGTACTGCCTGTAGCAAGAATTTGTGAATCTTTGCTTATGGCTATAGCATTATTCCAAGCAACGTAACCATCTGTTTTCAAACTACGAATTTGCTGACCAGTACTAACACTCCACTGTTTGATAGTTTCATCCAAACTACCGCTAACAATCTGCTGTCCATCAGGACTCATTATCACTGATAGCACTGGTTGTGTATGTCCGTAAACAGTGCGTGTTAATTTACCTGTTTGTAAATTCCATAATTTTACCGTTTGGTCGTGACTACTACTAGCAATAGTTTGACCATCAGGAGATATTGCCACAGATGCTACTGCTTCCGAGTGCCCAGTAAAAGTATTTGCTAAAGATAGATTTTCTGCCCATTTTTCTGTTGGATTTGAAAATAACAATGAGAAAGCATCAATATTAAATAATCTCGGCGCCACAAAGAGCATTAATAAAGCAGCAACAGCTATACCAATAATTCCCGCTTTCCTTCGAGATACGTTGAAGTTACTAAAATTTAGCTTATGTAAATTACTTTTATGTCTATTGCTTCGGCGCCGAGTACCAGGCTTTTGTCGCAAATCTTTTTCCACTCCTGCAAGACGCTGTAATATTTCTTGAGTATTTTGAGGACGTTGACTGGGTGAACGTCGCATCAAATCATCAATCAAAGTTGCAAAAAGCGGTAAGATGTCGGGTGCAAAATTGCGCCAACGAACTTCATCCGAATTTGGGTCATATATATCTGTATCTGTTGGAAGTCTACCTGTAAGCAAAAATACAAATGTACGCCCTAACGCAAAAAAATCGGATGTTAGTACAGCTTGCCCATTTAGTTGTTCTGGTGGTGTGAAACCTGGAGAATGAATACCTGTTACCTGCCCAGCAGCTTGTTTTTGCATATAAGTAGAAGTGACTTCGCGCGCGGCGCCAAAGTCGATTAATACTAGTTGCCCATCTCCAGTGAGCATAACATTAGAGGGTTTAATATCTCGATGGAAAAAATTCTGGCTATGTACTTGCCTCAAAATATCAGATAGTTGTTTAAGCCATTCGAGTGCTAACTCTTGGTTAATTGGTCGATATTGACGTTGCGACACATACTGTTCAAGGTTCAACCCCTCAATTTTTTCCATCACCAAGCAGTGCAAAGGTTCATGGACGTTATGGGGGAAAAAAGTAAAGTACCCATCTCCTCTCGGAACCCCTGGATGGTCTAACTTACTCAAAACTTCTGCTTCTTGCTGAAATAGCGATACAGCTTTGGGATAATTGTGCAGTAAAACCTTCAAAACCTTCTTGCTACCATCTCGTTCTAGCACTTCATAAGTTTTACCAAACCCTCCACCCCCCAAAATTCCAATTACTCGATAACGTCCTTCGAGTAGTAGTTCTGAACCACAACTCTGGCAAAATAACATGCTGCCAGTGTTTTGAGGCTTTAAACAGTGGGGGTTAATGCAGAAGCTCATACAAGTCTAAAATGTTACTTTAAATTTAAGAAGGTAGATATTATGTAAGGATTATCGCTCAACTGCACCGTTAATGATATAGAAAAAATCTATATCTATATAGATATACTTCAGACTTCATAGAAGTTATGCAATAGTAATAAAAAATAACTAATGATGAGCTTAAACTACAATATAGGTCTCCAAGGGAGGTTTTGCGTGATATGAGTAGGGCTACTAGTCGGCGCCGTTTTCTAAAATCGCTCTCGTTTGGTTCAATGGCGTTAGGCGCCGGAATGTTAACTAATTGTGCGAGTAATTCCAAAACCACATCAACGAATATAGCAGCGAATCCAAAAACCAAAGACGGACTCGATAAAGTCATATTTGGTCTTAGTTGGGTAGCGGAAGCTGAATATGGTGGTTTTTATCAAGCTTTAGCAACAAATATTTACCGTGACTATGGGCTGGATGTCACCATCAAACCAGGTGGCCCGCGTGGGAACTATAATTTATTATTGATGGGAGGAGCTATCGATTTGACGATGGCACACAGTGGCGAAGCGCTAAACGCTGCTAAAGATGATGTCCCAAAGGTTACAGTCGCCGCTATATTTCAAAGAGACCCACAAGTATTAATAGCACACCCAGGTACGGGTAACGATTCTTTAGAAAAGCTCAAAGGTAAACCAATATTGGTAGGCGCCTCAGCAGATGCAAACTACTGGCCCTTTCTCAAAGCTAAATTCGGCTTTACTGACGACCAAAAGCGTCCATATAATTTTGATATTCAACCTTTTTTAAAAGACAAAACTATAATTCAGCAAGGCATTGTCACCGCTGAACCATTCGATATTAAAAAAAAAGGTGGATTTGAGCCAGTTGTAATGTTACTAGCCGATTACGGTTATAATCCTTATAACTTTACAATTGAAACTACAAAAAAACTCGCAGAAAAAAATCCAGATTTAGTACAAAGATTTGTAGATGCTTCAATCAAAGGATGGTATAGCTATTTGAATGAACCAATACCTGGTAATAAACTCATTAAACAAGCTAATCGTGATATGACTGATGAACAAATTAGCTTTAGTATTCAAAAAATGAAAGATAGTGGTTTAGTTACAGGAGGAGATGCTCAAAATTTAGGCATCGGCGCCATGACAACAGAACGCTGGCAATCCTTCTTTAATAACATGGTACAAGCAGGCGTTTTTGATGCTAGTCTTAACTACAAAGATGCTTTCACATTACAATTTGTTAACAAAGGTGTTAATTTCTATAAATCCTAAATTTCACCCATGATAGAACATCCTGATATAATTCTAAATGATGTTAGTAAAGTATATGCCAATGGTACTGTTGCTTTAGAAAATTTAAAATTAGTTATTCAACAGTCACAATTTGTTAGCTTGATTGGCGCCTCTGGTTGTGGTAAAAGTACAGTATTACGTATCATCGCTGGACTTGGTAGTCCTAGTTCTGGTAGCATTGAGTTAAATCTAAAAGAGCGAAAACTGGCTTTTGTGTTTCAAGATGCTGCTTTGATGCCTTGGGCAAATGTCAGCGAAAATGTATATTTACCGCTAAAATTAGCAGGAGTCGCAAAAAAGGATGCACTGCTACAAGTTAAGCAAGCTATTGCAAGAGTAGGGTTAGAAGGGTTTGAAAATAACTACCCTCGTCAGTTATCTGGTGGAATGAAGATGCGAGTATCGATAGCCAGAGCGCTCGTGCAAAAACCTGGTATATTATTAATGGATGAACCATTTGGCGCCTTGGATGAGATAACTCGCAGCAAGCTGAACACTGAATTACTTGATTTATGGCATCAACATCGCTGGACAGTAGTTTTTGTCACACATAATATCTATGAAGCTGTATATTTATCAAATCGTGTATTGGTAATGGGTAATAGTCCCGGTCGTGTAGTTGCGGATATTAATATAGATACACCCTACCCGCGTGGTGAAGCTTTTAGAACTTCTGTAGAATATAACGAATATTGTCGCCGAATTAGCCAACATCTCCAGAAAAATGACAAAACTACTTAAAAAAATTCTAACTGCTGATGTACTGGCGCCTATAATTGTAGGTATTTTAGTATTAATTTTATGGGATGTATTAGTAAAGGTAACAAATACACCGCCGTACATTCTTCCTAGTCCTGTATTAGTATTGAAAACCTTGATTAGTGACTGGAATGAGCTTTTTCCATCCTTATTAATAACACTTCAAATCACTATAGCTGCCTTTATCGCTGCGGCAATATCTGGTTTACTAATAGCAGTACTATTTACTCAAAGCAAGTGGATTGAAAGAAGTTTATTTCCTTACGCTGTCATTCTTCAAACTACACCTATTGTAGCTATTGCACCGTTAATAATTCTTTGGTTCAAAAATAATACTTTTGCTGCATTAGTAGTCTGTGCTTGGATTGTTGCATTTTTCCCAATTGTATCGAATACTACGCTCGGTTTGAAAAGTGCTGATAAGAATTTAATTAATTTATTCCAACTATATAAAGCTTCCCCTTGGCAAACTTTAATATATCTGCGTTTACCCAGTGCAATGCCTTACTTTTTAGGTAGTTTAAAAATTAGTGGTGGACTATCGCTAATAGGCGCCGTTGTGGCAGAATTTGTTGCAGGAACAGGTGGGCAACAGTCAGGTATAGCATATAGGATTCTGATTTCTAGCTACAATCTTCAGATACCGCGTATGTTTGCAGCGTTGTTGTTAACCACAGGTTTGGGAGTTTTGATATTTGTGAGTTTGAGTTTTGTTTCTGACTCTATATTGAGTAAGTGGCATGAAAGTGCTGTAAAACACGAAAATTAATCTAACAGAAGCGAAGTAGAAAATTTAATATCTCAATATCTTTTCACGTACAAGCCGATGTATCAACCAATATTTTACACTGAGTTAATATAATTACTAAATCAATTGTAATATTTTTTATACAAGTAAATTATTATCCTATTAATAATAAGCCGTGGTTATGTGCTTCAAGAGCAGGATAAGACGCATGAAGTAAATGTAAGAAGTGTAAACAACATTACGGTCATGGTACTTATCTGTTTATATTTGACTACGTAAACAGGAACTGTTGCGACTGAATAGAAATACAATACGATATCAAGTTAAGAACGTACCTTATATATGACAGCATCCGCAAAAGCATTCAATGTAGGCGCCTTTACTGCATCAATAGCGGGCATCGAAGTGATCACCGAACCGTCACAGCTTGCGAAGTTATCTCAGGATTACCATACCTTCAGCCCAGTTCTCACGGCATTACTAGAAGGTAAAATAGCTGATATAGTAGTACGTCCTGCAAACCAAGATGAAGTAGTACAAGTAGCAGCAGCCTGTGCTAAACATAAAATACCTATCACAGTAAGGGGAGCAGGTACAGGAAATTACGGTCAATGTGTACCTTTATATGGTGGTATTATCTTAGATATGACGCTCCTGCAGTCCATTTGCTGGGTAAAACCTGGAGTCGCGCGTACACAAGCAGGTGTTAAGCTTGCTGCACTCGATAAAAAAGCGCGTGAAATTGGCTGGGAAATGCGAATGGCGCCTTCAACGTACCGCACTGCTACAATAGGTGGATTTATTGCGGGTGGTAGCGGTGGAATTGGTTCGATTCAATATGGGTTAATGGCAGATAAGGGAAATTTGTTAGGTTTGCAAGTTGTAACGCTTGAAGATGAACCGCGAGTTATCGAGTTGCGTGCGGAAGACGTACAAAAAGCAAATCATGCATGGGGCATTAATGGTATTATTACCGAAGTGGAAATTCCATTGGGTCCTGCTTATCCTTGGGCAGAAGTAATAGTCACCTTTGACGAGTTTATGCCAGCAGTCAGATTTGGAAGAGCTCTGGCAGACAGTGATGGCATGATAAAAAAAGAAATTGGTGTGTTTGCGGCGCCTATTCCTCAATATTTTACTGCTCTACGTCAATACATACCCGATGGTAAACATGCTGCACTATTAATAGTTGCTGAATCTAGTTTAGAACTATTACCAGGATTAATACAGGAATTTAACGGTGAGGTTACTTATTCTAAATCAGCTATTGATGCAGGAAAAGGCGCCCAACTAGCTGAGTACACTTGGAACCATACAACTTTACACGCGCGTACCAGTGATACTTCGATAACATACCTACAAAGTATCTTTCCCAGCGATAATCTAAAAACCATAGAACATATGTATAATCATTTTGGCGCCGAAGTGATGATGCATTTAGAATTTATTCGTTTTAAAGGTGGCATTGCAAACCCCGCTTTGCAACTAGTACGCTACACAACCGAAGAACGATTAAACGAAATAATTCGCTACCACGAGCAACATGGAGTATTTATTGCTAACCCCCACAGCTATTTTATAGAAGATGGTTGGAGGCGAGCAATTGACCCCGAACACCTAAAATTTAAGCAAATGGTTGACCCTTACGGATTAATGAACCCAGGTAAAAGTAAAGTACTACCTTTTAATTCCTGAAAAACATAGTCTCTTCTTGTGGAATGGGCATCCTTGCCTGTTCCAACCATAGGGCGGGCGCCTGTTGCCCACCCCACAAGAAATTTTTTTATTTATAGTGGTTTGTGTTTCTTAGGAGTTACAGCATGGTAGGGTGTGTGACGCTACGAAAAAATTCCACTCAATATGAAGAGACTTGTGGTGTCACGCACCGGCACTCTGGATGGTGCGGAGGTCGCACATGATTTTTCGTTTTATTGAAGACCGTAATAGCTTTGACGCACCCTACACCCCAAATTTAATGACACAGACCAATAGTTTCTTTATCTAATTTTGCCTTGTGACAATTTATATTGTGTCATATTGCATTACATTATTTTACATTTTTTCATGTCATGCCATATTCTTTTATGTCATGCCAATTACTAATAAACATCTTCCAATAAAAGCTTAGTCAAAGCAGTTAAATATCTACCCTAGAAAGTACCTAGTAAGTAAAACTACTAACTAAAAAGATAGAGGAATTGATTTTTGGTTTGTGCGTTTTTTATAATTTCCTACCTCTGTATAAAAATTACATCAAGAGAATTGAAAAAGGTGGACGTTATACTGATTCGTAAAATATCACTGAAGAATCAAAGTAAAAAGTTCTCCGTGAATACTAGGGACTAACTGAAAATTATGGCTATGATGTCAACCACCAATAAGTTACAAGCTCTACCTAATCTGAACGTATATTTACTAGAACGTCGCATTACTTGCATGACTGTACCATCAATAGTTGATGCAATTTACACAGCATGTATGGAGAAAAGAAAAATTACTGTGGCGAATTACAATGTACATGGTTTTAATTTATCGATGCAGTTACCTTGGTTTTATCAGTTTCTGCAAAGTTCAGAGATTGTTAACTGCGATAGCGTTGGTATTCTAAAAGCGATTAGTTACATGGGTTATGAATTACCTTTAGATTACAGAGCATCTTATACAGACATGATGCCTCAAGTTTTAGAAAAATGTAATCAAGCTGGTCTGCGTGTGTTTCTTGTTGGCGCCAAGCCAGAGTACTTAGAAGCAGCTTTAGAAAGTTTGAGAAAACAGTATCCGAACGCTTGCTTTGCGGGACATCACGGATACTTTGATAAAGAAGACCCACACCAGAATCAAGCTGTCATCAACAAAATCAACGAGTTCAAGCCTAATATTCTTTTAGTTGGTATGGGAATGCCCGTTCAAGAAAAATGGGTTTATACTCATCGTAGTCGCTTGAATGTGAATGCAATTATGCTGGGAGGTGCAATTATCGATAGACTGGCTGGTGTTGTTCCAGACTGTCCAAATGCTATTGCCAATATTGGTTTAGAATGGTTATATCGTTGGTTCCGCGAACCAAAACGCTTGGCAGCACGCTATTTCATTGGTAATCCAGCTTTTGCACTTCAAATCACTCTAGGTAAGCTCTACGCACCTCTGCGCGTTCAACAAATGCAACCAGGCGCCTACTTTAATATCGAGCGTGAAACTCAACTCAGTGATTTCTATATTTCCTCTAATAATCAAAAGCAAGAAGTTCCTGCAACTGTCTAAGAAGATACATAAGCTTCACCAAAAATCTATACATTTCATATCGCTTTTTACATTAGCTGTGCCATAACAGTAGATAGCTGACGTAAACCATTATTTCTCTTACTTTGAATACGAATCTTTTTCAACAAAGAAAAGATATGAACCCAATTGTTAGTGTCGTCATACCAACAAGAAACAGACCGAACCTCGTGCAAAGAGCAGTAAGAAGCGCTTTAGCACAAACATTACAAAAAATAGAAGTAATTGTTGTAATTGATGGGAAAGATGAGTTGACGGACAATGCACTCACGCAAATAAACGACGCGCGACTCAAAGTTATTACATTACCCATTAACCAAGGAAGCTGTGCGGCTCGTGATTTAGGAGTGGAGCTAGCTTCGTCAGATTGGATTGCATTTCTGGACGACGATGACGAATGGATGCCACAAAAGTTAGAGTTGCAGTTAGCAGCAGCTAAAGCTTCTAAATATAAATATCCGATTGTTTCATCTTGCCTAATTGCTCAACATAGTAATGTTCATTCAGTTTATCCAAGAAGAGTACCCGGTACAGAACCACTGAGCGAGTATCTATTTGTCCGTAATACTTTATTTCAAGGAGAGGGACTTCTCCAAACTTCTACGCTGTTTATACCTAAAGAGTTACTACAGAAGTTACCATTTTCTGTCTGTAAGAATATTCATGATGATTGGGAATGGTTATTACGCGCGATTACGATAGAATCTGTAGGTATTGAGTTTGTAGAACAAACGCTTGCAATTTGGCATCTTGAAGATGCTGCACCAAGTTTAAGTAGAAATTACAACTGGCGATTATCGCTTTTATGGCTTCAAACTAATCGCAATTTGTTTACACCGCGCGCTTATTCTTCTTTTATTTTAGCAGAAGTCAGTTCCAGAGCAGCTTTTAATCGAGATTGGCAAGCGTTCATACCTTTGTTAATTGAAGCAGTTAAATTTGGAAAGCCAAAACCCAAAGATATTTGTTTATGTTTTGGTATGTGGCTGTTGTCTCCACCAATACGCAGCTTTTTACGGAATCTACTGACAAAGAGACAAATATTATCACCCGCCGTAGGTTAGGTGTCTCGCCTGACCGTAGCAAGTTCAAGGAGTACAAATTTTATCTATGGTTGTCACCCCTAAAGTCAGTGTCATTGTGCCTGCTTACAATGTTAGTAACTATATTGAACAGACCTTATTTTCCTTAGAGCAGCAATCTTTTTTAGAATTTGAAGTTCTAATTGTTGACGACGGTTCTACTGACAATACACCAGATGTTGTCAAATCGTTTTGTGAACGTGATAATCGCTTTCATTTGTTGCAGAAACCAAACGGTGGTTTATCATCCGCGCGCAATTATGGTATTCAAAGAGCGCATGCACCTTATATAGCTTTATTAGATGGTGATGATGTTTACCACAAAAACAAGCTAGCGAATCATGTCGCAATACTAGATAGGCATCCTCAAGTTGGAGTTGTTTACAGTGCGTCTAGAGCTATTCGTGATGATGGGCACCCAACTTTTATTAGTTTAAGCGGCAAACCAATCTACTCAGACCCACTCAAAGCTTTACTGTGTAAAAACTTTGTTGGTCACGGTTCAAACGCTGTGTTCCGGCGCCATTTAGTTGATGAAGTTGGTGGATTTAATGAGAATCTACGCAGTTCTGAAGATATTGACTTTTGGCTACGAATTGCGGTTACACGAAACTGGTCTTTTTACCGCGAGCCTAGAATTTTATCTTATTACCGCGTTCGTCCTTCTGGACTTTCTTTCAACGTTGCACAAATGCAGCATTGCAATGAGCAAGTAATTCAGGCTGCTTATAAACGTTCACCTGAATTAGTAGAACCAATGTTAGCTAATGCTTATGCGTATATGTATCGTCTCTTGGCTCGTTTATGCCTTCAAGGTGGTGATACTGTAAAAGCAAATCATTTTATTGATAAGGCTTTAGCATCTGACAGTTCTATTTTTTACCGTGACCCCCGCTCACTACTGACTTTATTATCAGTACGTTTGGCGCCACTGACAAAATTTGCAATTGCACAAACACTTAATTAATCGTCCCTCATGAATAACAGCTTACTAAAGAATGGTTTCTGGTCAACTTATGGAGCAATTGTAACTCGCATACTCGCGATGTTAAGCAACTTGCTACTGGCAAAGTTACTATTACCATCGGAATTTGGGGTTATTGGTATAGCCTATATCTTTTGGTCTTTTGTCAATTTATTTACCCAAAATACAGCTGGTGACTTCATCGTCTGCAAAGGGATTGAGGATAAACGTTATTTAAATACAACTTATACACTCAGTGTTTGGATTGGTTTAGCTTTAGCTTTAGGATTGGCAGCAGTATCACCACTGGTCGCGCAGTTCTTTAATGTCCCAAATTTGGTATGGATATTGATGGTGTTTGCCGTCAATTTGCTGCTATCGTTTGTACAATCGGTTTATGGTGGTGTACTGCTACGACGAATGCAGTACAAGGAACTAGCGAATATTAACTGCGTTACCTCGTTAATTCGAGTCTTCTGTACTGTTGGAAGTGCATTATTAGGGTTTAGCTATTGGTCATTCGTGATTGGAGATGCAGCTTTCTGGGTTGCCGGGTTTATTTTACTACGCCAACACGCGAAAATTAATTTAAGCTTTCAGATAGATTCTGAAGTCAAACAAGAAGTTTTATCTTTTTATATCGGCGCCGTTAGCTCTGGTTTAGGATATTTTGTGAATGCTAACGCGGACAATTTTGTAGTGGGCAAGCTACTGGGTGAGACAAGTTTGGGTTTTTACAGCTTTGCCTATCAACTATCGATGGCTGTAACCACGATACTAACTCAAGCAATTGCTCAAATTAGTATATCTGTATATTCTCAGTTGCCAGATGATAAACAGCAAGAGAATGCTTTAGCCAAAACAGTTGAAGAAATAGCTTTTCTCGCGGCGCCATTATATGCTTTGTTTTTTATAATCGTTGATGAGCATACAATTTCTTGGATATTTGGCGCCAAGTGGTTGCCTGCTGTAGGAGTAATGCCGGGATTACTGTTTTTTGCTTATTTCCGGTTGTTAAATGGACCACTCACAACAATGTTATACGCCAAAGGTTATGCAGGTACGAATGCGAAAGCTAATTTAGTTATCGCTCCTATCGCAGTACTAAGCTTTATTATTGGCGCCACACATAAAGATATTTTGGGAGTGAGCATTGCTGTTGCCATTACCCTAGGGATTGTTTGGACGGTTTATTTATGGTGGTCTGCTTGCCGTCAGTTGAAATGGCCGATGATGAAGTTTTTGGTGCCTTCAATTAAATCTGTCAGTATGACACTTATTACAATCTTAGTAGCTTTAAAGTTCAGCGACTCACTACAGCCATTTGTATTTCTTTGCATTTACTTAATACTTACGCGCTGTTTTGCTGAACAAATCTTTACTAAATACCTCTACCAATTTAATAATATTGCGAATAAACTGGTAGAATATCGCAGGTAAGTAGTATGGTACAAATATCTGTTATCATTCCCGCTTATAATTCTGAAAAAACAATTTTAGAAACAATTCAATCAGTTCAATCACAAACTTTTTCAGATTGGGAAATAATTATTATCGATGATGGTTCAACAGATAAGACTATTGATGTAGTCAATACAATCCAAGATTCTCGAATTCAAGTATTTTCTTATCCTAACGCTGGTGTTGCTACAGCTCGAAATCAAGGTTTGGCTCACGCGACTGGAAACTATATTGCTTTTCTTGACGCTGATGATTTATGGACTCCTGACAAATTAGAGTTACAACTTCAAGCTTTACAACAATCTCCGAAAGCTGGATTAGCTTATAGCTGGATTTATATGGATGCAACCGGAGAAAGAATTTGTGAGTCTGATAAAAAAGTATTTGCTGGTAACGTCTACGCGGAATTACTCATCGATAACTTTATTGTCAATGCTTCAAATCCTTTAATAAAAAGAGAAGTAATTAAAGCTGTAGGCTCATTTGACAGTGAGTTAAAAACTGCCGAAGACTGGGAATACTGGCTGAGAATCGCTAAAAACTGGGATTTTGTTGTTATTCCCAAACCACAAGTATACTATCGCCAAACCTCTGGTTCGCTTTCTTCCAAGATTGATGTGATGGAAAATACTTCTTTGCTAGTAATTGACAGAATCTTTCAATCTGTTCCCGTACAAATGCAGCACCTAAAGAAACAGTCTTTAGCTAACTTTTACAGATATTTAGCAAATCAGTGTTTATCAAGAGTTGGTGGTGTGGAAGGTGCGAAAAAAGCAGTTATAGCGTTGTGGAAATCGATTTATTATTATCCACCAATTATATTAGAGAGCTTAAGCAGAAAAAGTTGGACGCGAACATTATTTATCAAAGCACTCGCCATCCAAATTTTATCACCTAATTTGGCTCTATACCTCATGGATATTTTCAAAAAATAAATTTTCATTTTTCAACATTATCTATTGACCATTCTTTAAAATAAATACAATGCCACTCATCTCTGTAATTATAGCAGCATATAACGCTGAAAAAACAATTTTAGAAACAATTAAATCGGTTCAACAACAAACTTTTACTGACTACGAGTTAATAATTATTAATGACGGTTCGCGCGACCATACTGTAGAAGTAGTCAATTCAGTCAACGACCCACGGATAAAACTGCTAACCTATCCAAATGGAGGTGCCTCGATATCACGTAATCGCGGTATTTCACATGCGACTGGAGAGTATATAGCTTTTTTAGATGCAGATGATTTATGGACACAAGACAAGCTGGAACTATTACTCGCAGCATTACAAAAAAATCCTCAAGCTGGTGTTGCTTATAGCTGGGCTTATTATATGGATGAAAACGGCACATCAATTAAGGCAGCGCCGCCAGTATACTTGGAAGGAAATGTATATGCTGAGTTGTTAGTGTATGATTTCATCGTTACTGGTTCGTCTTTGATACGTAAACAAGCAATTGACGCAGTTGGAGAATTCGATACAACTCTAAAAGGCGCCGAAGATTGGGATTACTGGTTACGATTAGCGCGCGATTGGGATTTTGTAGTAGTTCCCAAACATCAACTGCTATGTCGTCAAACTCCAGGTTCTTTGACATCGAAAGTCGAAACGATGGAACAGTGTAACCTAGAAGTGATTGATAGAGGATTTAAAGCTGGTTCAGCAGAAATACAGTTTCTCAAGAATAAAAGCGTCGCGAATGCTTATAGATATTCGGCTCATTTATATATAACCAAAGTCGGAACAGGCACCGCTGCTCAAAAAGCCTTGCAAAAGCTATCAATGGCAGTTAGGTTATATCCTAGGATTTTACTAGATAAATGGGCTATCAAACTTGTCATCAAAGCTTTGTTAATACTAGTAATTCCACTTACAATCAATCAACAGCTATTTAAAGTTTTCAGTAAAACTAGCAATGGTTATATCTTTAATTCTTTGTTAAAATCCAAAGCACCGTTTGCAACTTTTATTTCTGTAATTGCTGTTGTCTTTTTGTAACTAAATAATACGCTCAAATATAGTTTTTGATAGGCTTTCAGCTTTTTGGATGAATAAATACCTGATTCTAATTTAATACACTGGTAAGTGTAATATTAGTCTTGATTATTTAGAATTTCCTGTGGAAACACGCACGAAGTTTAAGTTGGATAATTTATCCAAAGCTGAAAGGATTATTTACTGGACTATTGTCCTTACACCCCTTTGGTGGCTACTGGGAGTGCAAACCATTTTGTATCCAACAGTTGCTGCTTTGCTACTAGTAATTGGCTTTGATTTTGATAAACTGGTAAAACGCTCACTGCCATTCTGTAACTGGTCATGGTTGGCATTAACTTTAGCTGCGCTGTGGACTAGTATTTTGGGATTAGACGCGGTAGGTTTTAACCCCATGAAAACAGCCGCATCGCTGTTTACTCTGTTTAAAGGCTACTTCATGATATTTGCCTGTATTACTTTGCCTTTGTGGCATCGAATTAGAATACAGGTAATTACCCGCGCGGTTGCTTGGATGGCTGTAAGTTATCTAGTTGCCCTAATCATACAACTTTTGATACTTTTCGCGCTTGGTCAAATAAACCCGATCCTACCACCTTTAGCTCGTCTCATTCCGGGTGAAAAGCTGAGTTTAATGGTAAAATTTGCCGTATTTCAGCCTTTTTTCCGTATTCCCTTAGCGAGAGCCGATTTATTTACGGCAGACCCTCCAATATTGGGAGTATGTACTGTATTATGCTATTTTATTTGTTTGGGCGAAACGAATCAGCGTCTACGTAGATTTGCGTTAGGTAGTTGTTTAGCTAATTTACTGATTTCTCAAAGTCGTCTCGCTTGGATGTGTTTTCCCTTGGGACTGTTGATTATTCAATCTTTCCGAAGTCAGTTAGCGCGTCAAAGTCCATTGTGGATAGCCTCGTTTACTTCCTTTATTTCTGCGATTTTAGGGCTGACTGTCGGGGATTTACTTCGTGGTCCTTTAGCAACATTCAACGGCGCCCGCGCGGATTCATCGAAAGACCGTGAATATGTTATCAATGGGACAATTGAAGCTTGGCAAGAATCGCCTTGGGTTGGATGGGGAATAATAGATAAAACGATTAGCTGGGGAAATGGAGAATTTACTCTGCCTTTAGGAACATTTTCATCATATACACAAGTACTGTATTTACATGGAATCTTCGGTTTTATCTTTTTTGCACTCGCTTTAGCTTCGACTTTATGGATTTTTTGGCAGTCCTCTGTATCTGGCAATAAATTTTGCCAGCGCGCGTTTGCTAGCTTGATTGCTTTGTACATACTCTGTCAAGCCACAGCATTAACTTGGATGGCAATTTATTTTTGGTTTTACTTTATTTGGTTAGGTGCGATTATTGCGGAGATGAAGCTGTATAAATCTTCATCCTCATGGCAAAGTTTGTAAAGATTTTGCCTTTACTTACAATTTTTATTTTTTGAGTAAAGTAGTCTAGAAAATCACAATTTTAGTATATTTACTCATGTCATTTGTAAAAGATATTGGTGACAATTGTTACTTATTGACCTTCTTTTACCATTTTTATATGAAGATGCACATTATTTTCTTAGCCTCCCTTATTAAAGCTACGGTGTACACACATCTTTAATGACCCTCTTCTTTTCCCCCTTTGTGTTCTTTGTGGTTTATCTCTTTAAAGAACCACAAAGGCACAAAGGACACAAAGAAAGAGAAGAAAGAGAAGAAAAAGAGAATTATGTGTACACGCTCTGCTTATTAAGCGGTTAGGGGGATTTAATTATTTGCAGCTTCATCTTAAATCGGTATTAGTAATATTGAGTTATTAAAATATATTTAAGGCATTTGTCATCAACGTTTATGAAGAAAGTAGTAACTATTGCAACTAGACATTGGAAATCTTTGCTTGTTCTAAATGCGCTTGTTGTGGGTTGTACAATTGCAGCATATAAAAATTCCAAGCCCGTGTGGACTACTACAGCGCAGTTGATTTTGCCAAAAACAACCAGCAACCTTGACGCTAGCTTAGGTACTCTTGGGACATTTCAGAATGGCAAACTGGATTTTTCACCTGAAGTCAATCCACTTAAGGTGCAATCTTCAATTTTAATGAGTGATGCTTCGCTTGAACGAGCGTTAGCTTCTGACCCTGAAAAAAACAATTTTAAGAATATTACTTCATACAAAGGTCTTTTTCAAGTATCACCACAGGAACAATCTACCGTTTTGTCCTTAACAGTCAGTGCTTCAAAGCCAGAATTAGCAACTTTACGCGCGGAGAATTTAATCAAAGCATATCAAGCGCGTTTGGATGAATTACGAGAAGCTAACAATAAAGAACGACAAAAATTCACCGTTAAAGAATTAGAACAGGCTAAAATCAAATTGAGTAATGCACAAACCAAAATCGCGCGATTTAAGCAAGCTACAGGCATAGTTAACAACGATGCACAAACTCAGGGAATTGTCGGTACAATCAATACTTTAGTTGCTTCGAGGGCGCAGGCTTTGTCTTTGGCTCAAGCAAGTGCAAGTCGCTCTAAAGTCCTTTCTCTTCGTATTAATATGGCGCCTGCAACTGCTGTACGCTCGTTAAGTCTAGGTGAAAACCAAGATTTTAAGTCAGTACGTAAAGAATTAACGGATGTAGAAGCCAAGTTAGCACAGAAACAAGCGATTTTTACCATAGACCATCCAGAGGTAAAAACTTTACTCGCACAGCGTTCGACATTACAGCGCCAAGTTCAGGAATATATTACCCAAGCAGCTGGTAACAATCCGGTAGACCCAACGATAGCAACAGATTCCCAAGGACGAGCAGCATTAATTCAGCAACAGTTGCTAGCAGAAAGCGAAGCATCAGGTCAATTTCAACAAGCACAGCAACTCGACAATCAAATTGCCCAACTTCAATCATATTTAAATTCTTTACCAGCAAAGCAAGCGCAGTTGTTAGAACTTCAACGACAGCTTGATGTAGCTGAAGGTATATATAAAGGTCTAGTAGCTCAAGTTCAGCAGAAAAGCGTAGATGCATTTGATGCTTATCCGAATGTACAGGTACTAGACCCACCTAGGGTTAACACTAAACCTGTTAGTCCAAAGTTATTTTTAATGGCAATAAATGCCTTATTAGCTTCTGTAATTGGTAGTATTGCTTTGGTTCTATTCCTCGAAAGTCGTAATCCTCTGCTGAGTGTTAAAGATTTACAAGACCAAAAATTTGCGATTGTCGAACGCATTCCTCGTATCAAACATTGGGGTGTCGCATCTGAAGGAACAACTGATACCGAAGTAGAGTTTCAACGTTTAGCATCTGCAATTAGCTTACAACCATTAGAAAATCGTCGCTTACTCGTCACCAGCGCAATTATGGGAGAAGGTAAAACGACTGTAGCAATAGGACTTGCAAATGCATTAGTTGATTTGGGTTTCAAAGTTCTGTTAGTAGACGCTGATTTTCGTTCTGCTGCCCTGTCTCGTCGTTTAGGTTACAGCGAAAAATCAGAAACACCCCAAAATATTAGTATCTCAATACAACCAAATTTAGACTTACTACCGACTTTACCCAAACAAGGCAAAATAGTCGAAATAATCAGACGTGGCAAATTTGAAAAAACCCTCTCTTCCTGTGAAGCAGATGGTAAATATGACTACATCATTGTTGATAGTGCCCCCGTTAGCTTCACCAGTGAAACACCTTTAATTGCCAATATTATCCGTAACGTGTTGTTTGTAGTTCGTCCTGACACTAGCTACAGAGACTCAGTGAACGAAAGCTTCGCTCAACTAACTCAACACAACGCTCAAATTTTAGGTTTAGTAGTCAACGGAGTAGAAAACAACTCTCGCCCCTACTCTTACACTCCTAAAGCATCCATCACAAAGTAATCACTGAAATTCATGTGCAATAATTATGCAACAAATAAATAACCCATTTAAGAAATTTTGCGCTCAAATATACTTTGAAATTAAACGGCGCCTTCACCAGCTACGATACAAAAACCTGAAAATAGCTCCCGGAGTTGCAATTAAAGGTTCGCTCTTCCTTTCTGGAAACGTCAAAGTCACCATTGGTGCGGGTAGTCGTTTAGGTAAATATGTACATATATACGGTGACGGAGAATTAATTATTGGTGAAAACGTCTCTATCAACGGCGCCTGTATTGGTTGTGAAAAGCGAATTACTATTGGCGATGAATGTTTAATATCAGATTGCTTCCTTGCTGATAGCGATTATCATAACTTAGAGCCGCAACTACGTCATAGTCCACCTGGTGCAAAAGTATCAGCGCCTATCATAATTGAAAGAAACGTATGGATAGGCGCCAGAGCAACGATAATGAAAGGAGTACACATCGGCGAGAACAGTGTAGTAGGTTTAGGAAGCATTATCCGTAAATCTGTACCTGCCAATGTCGTTGTAATTGGAAATCCTCAACAAATTGTCAAACACTTTGATACCAGCACACAAACTTTAACCAAGAACTTCGCAATGCTTGCGTAATAAATACAATATCCCTCTTTGTGTTCTTTGTGTTCTTTGTGTTCTTTGTGGTTCAATAAATAAACCACAAAGGCACAAAGGTCACAAAGAAAGAAAGAAAGAAATCTTTTATATATCTATTGGAAAAAATATTTCGTTATTTCCAAAGAAGCGTCTAATAAATCCACTACAAAGGAATTTTAACTGCGAAGGATAAGCTGCGATAGCTTTGCCTTTTTTATCTTTAACTGATGTAATTGACAGGCGATAAGCTTTCTTTACTTCCGGCGCCTTAAATACCTGGGGTAATGGTTTGTCCCAAAATACCCAAATCGGATACTGTAGCAATTCTACTTGCACTTGCCACTCTTTAATTGCTAACATGACTAGTTCAAAGGTAGCTTCATGGTCTGGATGACAATCTAAACGATAAGGAACATAAACTTCTTGGGGTTGATGTAACTTCAATAACTCAACTATTTGAGCAATCGTTTGCTGTTTTTGTTCAACCGTTAACTTTTTTAAAGCTCCATCCTGCTTATCTAAAAAGTGAGTATGATATTTCTCAACACCCAAAATCTCTAATGCCTTTACAGCTTCCTGTTTACGAACCTGAATAGTATTGTCTTTGTTTTTATCTTTATTTATTAAATCATTTACCCCACTTTGCCCGTCTGTAAGAAAAACTACATGTACAGGAATTTCTTGCTGGCGTTTCAAGGCAATCATACCACCACAGCCAAAAGTCTCATCATCTTGGTGTGGAGCAAATACCATTACCGAATTACAGCTTAAATTTAGAGGTTGACTTCCTCGATTTATAATCCACTCTTGAATCAAACTATATTGAATTTCTTGCAAGCGCTCACGTACTCTTACTGGAATTATTTTATTCATGCTTTTGAAAGTCAGCAGTAAAACAAGTATTTATTTTGTTATGGCTCAATAATCGTAAATTATCTATAAAGTTTCTGTAGTAAATATTTATTTTTGGTAAAATTTCCTGTCTACTCATTATCGATAGTTCGCTTCATAATATCTATTTAATACACCAGATTTTAGTAAAGTTTACTTAATTTTATTGTCAGTACATACACGCAAATGTTTTTTTTAGTAGAACTTAAATACCTAAGCAATGTGCCAGTTTATTAACTGTCCCATTGCTTAAGTTGCTGCGGCGCCAGAAATAGGAACTGGGTTAAAGGGACAATATCATAACAATATTGATTTTACTGACCTCAAATTAACTCGCACTGATGGCACTGTTAATTTTGATTGGGGTAATATCTCTTTAATTGCAATGGGCATCCTTGCCGTCCCATTAATACTCTTGTACCAAAAAAATATTTTAGATTTATAAAAATATTTTCATAAATGTTTCATTATTAATTAATGACGCTAGAGGATAGTTGGTAAGATGAAATCTATTATAAAAAATTATATGAATAAAATTAACTATCCTCTGCTACGGCGCCAAACGCGCGTTGGTGTGCGGATGCGTCTTTTGGTATGGTATTTTCTCTTGACTGCTTGTACAGTTATGGTATCGCTGCAAGTAACTCGTCAAATATACTGCGATAGCTTGAAAGCCAAAGCCGATGCATCGATTATCAAGGAAATTGAGCGATTTAAGCTCATGTCGGATAAATATAGTTACATTTCTACTCCTAAACTCTTAGATAAAATTATTGCCAACTATGCACCCACACGTAATGAATACGTTGTAACACTTTTAAATGACCAAGTATATGTAACTAAACCCGAACTTCCTAGAGATATACAAGAAAAATTACCCAAACTCGTGCTTACTTGGCGCCAAAAAAACGAGTTTATACGGGGTAAAGTTTATACAGTCCCTTCTCGAATTAGATATGCTGGACAGTCTGTTACCAAAGCTGAAAATAAAGGAACCGTCATCGCTCTCAACGATTCTTCAGCAGATTATCAAGCAGGAACTAGTGCAATTGTCTTAGTCATGCAGGTAACTATAGTTGTACTAGTTATCTTTTTTATATTGGCATGGGTAACTACAGGTAGAGTATTATATCCATTAAGGTTGGTAACAGAAACAGCACATTCTATAAGCGAGTCGGATATGACGCTGCGTATCCCTGTGCAAGGTTCGGATGAAATTGCAGAACTAACAACTACACTGAACGAAATGCTTGATAGGTTGCAATTTGCGTTTGATAGTCAGCAAAAGTTCCTTAATGATGTTAGCCACGAGTTACGCACGCCAATTACAATTATTCAAGGACATTTAGAGATGTTACAGTTCTGTCCAGAAAAACAGCCAGAAACTATGGCATTGGTAATGGACGAACTTGATAGAATGAATAGGTTGGTTAATGATTTATTATTGCTAGCAAAAACTGAACGTCCAGATTTTTTGAAATTAAAACCAGAAGAATTAGATTGGTTAACCGAGGAAATTTTTCTGAAAGCACGCAGTTTTGCCAACCGTAACTGGAAATTAGAATCTAAAGGCTTAAGTCCAATAACAGTAGACAGACAGCGTTTAACCCAAGCTGTTATGAATCTAGTGCAAAATGCAGTTCGCCACACAACGAAACATGATACCATTACACTTGGTTCTTCTGTAAAAGGGGATTTTGCTTATATTTGGGTCAGTGATACTGGCGAAGGAATTGCACCAGAGAACCAAAAGCGTATTTTTGACCGTTTTACACGCGCGACAAAGCACGATATGAACTTTGAAGGACACGGTTTGGGACTTTCAATTGTCAACGCAATTGCAGTTGCTCATGGTGGAAAAGTTGAACTGTCGAGCAGTTTGGGACATGGCTCGACCTTTACTATTGTAATTCCCCTTGTTCCCTCAAATAATGCAACACATGAACCAGATAGTTCAGTTTTGTATAGGGTTAATCGCGTCTCTACACCATTTCCGCAGATATTTAATGCAAAATTAGTTACATGAATTCATTGCCTTTATTTTGTCTTGCAGTTTCTACTTCATGAAAATGGTCTAGTGACCACTGACATAGTAGCTTAAGTGGCTCAACGAGCGTTTTTCCTAATGGTGTCAATGAATACTCAACTGTGACAGGTACAGTGGAATATACTTCGCGTCTAACAAGTCCATCCCTTTCCAAATCACGCAAAGTACGAGTTAGCATTCGTTGTGAAACATCTCCAATTTCTCTTTGTAACTCACCATAACGTTTTGTACCGTGGGATAGTACATAGATGATTGCTGTAACCCATTTATCACGAATTAAATCAAGTGTTTGTCGTAAATACGGGTGCGAGTCGATAATGTTAGAAGATTGAGTCATGTTTTGGATGAACGCTACGTACATAAGTGTTCCTACTTGCGGAATTTTGAGGTTCGTTTGATAATCAAGCCCAGAGCTATTTAACGTAATCTCAACACTCCACATTACAGATTAACAAACGCAGGTAGTAAGATCAAAGGACAGCATAATGAAAGTTTCTGAATTCACCCAAGAAAACTCGGCGATGCTTCTGATTGACCATCAAGTTGGCACCATGAAGCTAATCAAAAACTTGCCTTTAACCGAGGTAGAAAAAAATACTCTTGCACTAGCGAAAGTAGCAAAGGTACTCAAAATGCCCGTGGTTTTGACGAGTAGCCAAGAGGAGCGGTTTCAAGGTTTGCCGATGACTGCTTTAGCAGAAAGCTTACCTGAAGCTTACGAGGCAAGAGTTAAACGTGCAGGCATTGTAAATGCTTGGGACGATGAGAATTTTGTCAAAGCAGTTAAAAACACAAATCGAACTAATTTAATCATGGCTGGCATCACTACAGACGTTTGCCTAGTTTATCCGGCTATTAGTGCAGTACGTGAGGGCTATAATGTTCAAGCAGTAATGGATGCTTCTGGCTCACCATTTCATCTCTCAGAAGATTTGGCACGGCAGCGGATGCATGATGCTGGAGTTGTGCTAACCGCTACAATTACTTTGATTGCTGAACTTGTTAAAGATTGGAGCCGTCCCGAAGGGGTTGAGCTACAGCAATTATTGTTTAATGATATATTACCGCCAGAGTTCATCGAAGGTACTGGCACTTCATACTAATCGACTTGACCGTGAAACAAAGACTGTAACTAGACCCGAAACTTGTCAGGGTCGAGTTACATTTTACATAATATGCTTTATTAGGGACTTCCAAAAATTTAATTCTGTCGAGAGCAGGAATTTGGCGCGCAAGACATTTCTCGTATTTTGTTTGATTGTGATAAGGCAAAGGGTGGTCTTGATTTAATTTACAAAGACTCATGGCATATCATTGCGGGCATAGTCTCGGTAGTCGTCTGGCAAATAAAACTGGCGCATATGCTCTACATATTATAATGAATTGATTTGGCACAGTTTTTGCACTAACTAATTTTGGCTATAGAAACACATTTGAATAAATTTTTGATATAGCACCTAGAGAAGCAATATACAAGCATCTTTAGGTATAGGTTTGAACCTATTCTTTATCTTGAAATTGATGAAGTGGTATTGGCTCTTTCTTATCACCCAAAAAGCAAAATAAATATCTTCACTCCTAACTATGCAATCCAAGAAAAACCCAAGCCAAAAGAGTTTACAAGCCTTAGATTACTTGAATCTGTTTCTAGCAGATGTACGCGATGGTGTTGGACCATACCTAAACATTTTCCTCAAAGGTTCACAAAACTGGAGTCCAGAGCAAATTGGGATGGCTACAGCCGTCTCCTCGATTGCTACAGTCATTGCACAAACACCTGCTGGTGCTTTAATAGACAACCTGCGCCAGAAACGATTGTTAATTGTTGTTGCTGCTGCATTGGTCACCGTCGGTTGCTTCTGCATAGCTTTGTTTCCAACTTTTCCAGTAGTAATTGGTTCTCAGTTATTAATTGGTGTTAGTGCAGCCGTTTTCGCACCTACTATTGCTGCGATAACGCTGGGGTTAGTGGGGCAAAGCAAATTAGATCGGCGAGTCGGGCGGAATGAGACATTTAATCATGCAGGCAATTTACTTGTTGCCGTTTTATCTGGTTTTGCAGGTCAATTTATTGCACCTAAATCTATCTTTTTCTTAGTTGGGTTGATGGCTGTTGCCAGTGCTTATTCTGTTTCCAGAATTCGAGAAAAAGAAATTGACCATGAACTAGCGCGCGGTAAGTCAGTTGGCGGAGTCGGTTTCCGTCCCGCCAAACTGACGAACCCGAAGGGTGATGGAGAAGAAAGTGATGAGGAAAAAAAAGAATCTAAAAAAGAATCTAAAAATAAGTATGAAGGGATAATAAAACTATTAAGCGATCGCCGCATATTATTCTTTTCTATAGCAGTAATTTTGTTTCACTTTGCTAACGCGGCGATGTTACCTTTGGTAGGGCAACTACTTGCTCAAAACGGTAAGGGTGGAGTATTGAATGGCACTGTTTACATGTCTGCTTGTATTATTATTGCTCAGTTGGTCATGATTCCTTCAGCTTCCTTGGCTGGTCGTTTGGCTGAAGGTGGGCGAAAACGCATCTTTCTCATTGGTTTTGCTGTATTACCAATTCGGGGAGTGCTTTACACATTCTCACATAATCCTTTTTTTATGGTTGCCGTACAAATTCTAGATGGAGTTGCTGGCGGTATTTTCGGAGTACTTTCTGTGATAATGGTTGCTGATTTGACTAAGGGCAGTGGTCGGTTTAATCTTACCCAAGGTATGCTTGCCACTTGTATTGGTATTGGTGCTGGTTTAAGTAATTTGCTAGCTGGGTTTGTAGTGCAACGAGGTGGTTATAATATTGGTTTTCTTATGCTTGCGGGGATCGCTGCCGTTGCTTTAGCTGTTTTCTGGTTCCTTGTCCCTGAAACTAAATAGGAGAAATCATAAAAAAATCGCGCGGTTGTAGCTCAATAGGAATTATAAAAGTTTACGCGCGCTTGACTCGTTAAACTTTTTCCTGGCTGATATTGCTGGTGGCGTGGAACCCTTCCTTGTAATTTATCTTACCTCTAGCCCTCACTGCCATTCCGCGCGTGTTGGCATTGTCATATTCATATACGTCACTTTTCAGCTAATCATTCGAGCAATCCCGAAAGCTGCTGCTGCTGCCAATCCTCCTACCAAAATAGTTTGTTGCCCACTACGTATTGGGTTTACTCCAGTGAAGTATCCTTTAATATAACCAAAAGCAAATAATGCGACCAAAGTTACGACTGTAGAAAACAATAAGGCTTCGGATATATTTTTGATAAATATATATGGAGCAAGTGGAATCAAACCACCAGCAATATAAGAACCTCCAATAGTCGCAGCACTATGTAAAGCGCGAGAAGGATTTGGAGGCTCTAGTCCCAATTCAAAGCGCATCATAAAATCAGCCCACCGCGTCGGGGAAGCACAAATAGCTGTCACCACAGGAGCTATTTGCTCATCGCTTACACC
>NZ_JBXXZH010000107.1:0-30128 GCF_059640475.1 Calothrix sp. CBUCES-K 9914 | reverse complement strand
GTAGTTATAGGACTTGTAGCGTCACGCACCAACTATTAATTGTGACAATATCGTAAGTCCTGTGGATAATAACACATTCTTCTCGCTTTACATTTGGAGGCCAGTAGTGTATGTATTGAGCATCTGGCCACCACCAGTTTTCGCTATCTTCTGCTGCCCAAGCAACACAGTTATAATCAATGGTATCTGGACTTGTGAGTTTATATCCACACGCAGCTAAAGCGCAGAAAATCACGCTCAATAAATTCTGTAACATAGCGTATCCGATCATTATTTCCTAGCATATGTAACCTTTTGCTCTTCCCCATTCCAACCAAGCTTTAATCATCTCCGAAGTTTTTCCTCTATGTTGAGGGGGAACCGGGTCTTCTCTTGTAATAGATTTTAGTGCCTAAAACCATTGTCCTGTTTTTTTTTCAAGTTCTCTAAGCAATAGCGGTATTGCAGTCTCACCCATGCCAATAATTTGTTGATACGCAGGGTGCATTGACATTTGATTAGTAGAAGATACTCCATGATTTTTCTCACGCCACTGTTTAACCAGTTTTGCAAAAGTAGCTTCTAAGTTTAGCTGCTTTAAACCAGGAGTTGATTTACTTTGTGTATCCAATTTTTCTGACAAAAGAAAGCGTTCATCTTCAGAAAGAGATAAAATAGCTTGCGCCAAAGAATCAACTAATTCAGTATTCATAAATTTTGCTAAATCTTAAATTAGATGTAACGTATTTTAATTCAATTGTATCATTTATTAACAACCCGCCGTCACCCTAGAAGGGTGCGGCTTTGTATCGATAGCCCCAGGCTTCTAGGCTGTGGGCGTTATTGTTACCTAGAAATACGTGCGAAAAATATGCTACAACCTAATTAAAATAATCATTATTATCAAAACTCCTTTAATTTCTAACTGCAAGCTAAAAAATGAAACTTTGGCAACCCGACCAACCACTTGATAATGGCAGGTTCGTGATTCAAAAATTTATTGCTCGCGGTGGTTATGGTGCTACCTACAGTGCAATTGAACTACGTACAAATAAATTAGTTGTCATCAAAACCCCTAACCTTGAACTACAAAGTAAACCAGATTTTCCACAACAACAGGTAAAATTCGTTAACGAAGGACTGCGGTTAGCACAATGTAGCCACCCCAATGTTGTAAAAGTTCATGAGTTGATACAAGAAGATGGACTTTGGGGAATGGTAATGGAATATGTAGATGGGCAAGACTTGGGAAGTTACGTTTCAGAACATGGAAAATTGCCTGAAGATGAAGCTTTGCAGTACATAACCCAAGTTGGACAAGCATTAGAATACGTCCATTCCAAAGGATTTTTACATCGCGATGTCAAACCGAATAATATTCTTCTGCGCGCGGCAACTTTAGAAGCTGTTTTGATTGATTTTGGTTTAACGAGAGAATATAGTATTGGTCAATTGGGAAGTATGACAAACGCTAAAACAGATGGTTATGCACCAATTGAACAATATGAACGAAAAGGAGAGTTTGCTCCTTACACTGATGTTTACGCTTTAGCAGCAACACTATATAGTTTACTGACATCAGAAATACCATTCCCAGCAAATTTTAGAAAGACTGGTATTCCTTTACCTCCACCGAAGCAATTTAATGACAAGATTAGCGATAGGGTGAATGATGCAATACTAGCAGGAATGGCACTGGAGCCAAGTGGGCGCCCGCAAACTGTGCGTGAGTGGTTAGAATTATTAAGTGATTTTTCTAGTTCAACGATTCCAACCAAGCAGTTTGAATTTGAGTATGCAACATTAACTGTTGTAGGTAAAGAAAAAGAGTGCAAAATTAGCCGCCATCGTGGACAAGCAGAATTTTTTACAGAAGACCTCGGTAATCATGTTGTTTTAGAAATGGTGAAAATTCCTGACGGTAAATTTATTATGGGTTCACCAGAGAATGAGGATGGAGGAGATGAAAATGAGCGTCCACAGCACCAAGTCACTATTCCAAGCTTTTTTATTGGTAAGTTCGCCATTACTCAAGAACAATATCAAGCGATAATGGGCTACAATCCTTCTAGCTTCTCAGGCGCCAAACGTCCAGTAGAAAGAGTTACTTGGCATGATGCTGTCAACTTTTGTGCCAAAATTTCTGAAAAGACTGGCAAAAATTATCGTTTGCCAAGTGAAGTTGAGTGGGAATACGCTTGCAGGGCTGGAATTACTACCCCATTTCACTTTGGTGAGACTATCACTACAGATTTAGTTAACTATGACGGTAATTATACATATGGCTCTGCTCCCAAAGCACAGTATCGCGAACAAACTACAAATGTAGGAAGTTTCCCTGCTAATCAATTTGGTTTATATGATATGCACGGTAATGTTTGGGAATGCTGCCAGGATAATTGGTATGAGAATTATAGTCGTTATTGTCTGCTACGCGGTGGTGCGTGGTAACAGCGTTCCGCCCTACTGCCGTTCTGCTTGTCGCTACAGGGTCGATTCTATCGGCGCTAACAGTGGTCTCGGATTTCGGGTTGTGTGTGGTGGTGCGGCGAGGACTTAATAACACTTTACACTTTTACCCTTTACTCTCTCTTTCTTTTGCCGCAGGCAGATCATATTAATACTTTTCAAAGATTCTCCCAGACAAACAATTAAAACTATAGGGGTCTTTTCATTATGCAAGCAACCTCACCATAACCAGGATTTCCTGCTAATCCCTGTAAATTATCATGTTCTATGTCTTCATCTTGACCTAGTTTACTTGTCCATTTACTATTGGGCAATTGCCTTGCAACATGTTTTGGTATTTTATTAGAATCAGCATATATAGCTATTTTTTGGAACCCTTCTTCTAAGTTCCCATCGTGCGCCATTTCATAGCCAAGTGTTTGAAATGCAGCTTGAAATGCTTCAAGAGTTTCTTCTCGTTTTACATTGAGAGGCCAGTAGTGTATATATTGAGCGTCTGGCCACCACCAGTTTTCGCTATCTTCTGCTGCCCAAGCAACACAGTTATAATCTATAGTATCTGGACTTGTGAGTTTATATCCACATGCAGCTAAATGAGGAAAATCACGCTCAATAAATTCTGTTACATAGCGTATCCAATCATTATTACCTAGCATATATAACCTTTTGCTCTTCCCCATTCCAACCAAGCTTTAATCATCTGCGAAGTTTTACCTCTATGTTCTGGGGGAACGGGGTCTTCTCTTGTAATAGACTTTAATGCCCAAAACCATTGTCCTGATTTTTTTTCAAGTTCTCTAAGTAATAACGGTATTGCAGCTTCACCCATGCCAATAATTTGTTGATACGCAGGGTGCATTGACATTTGATTAGTAGAAGAGACTCCATGATTTTCATCACGCCACTGTTTAACCAGTTTTGCAAAAGTCTCTTCTAAACCTAGCTGCTTTAAACCAGGAGTTGATTTACTTTCTGTATCCAATTTTTCTGATAACAGAAAGCGCTCATCTTCAGAAAGAGATAAAATCGCTTGTGCCAAAGAATCGACTAATTCAGTATTCATAAATCTTGTAAATCTTAAATTAGATGTAACGTATTTTAATTCAATTGTATCATTTTATGTGAAGGAGAGGCGCCTCTTACATATCATTCTCACGGTTTTGGGGCTAGATAGATCAATAGCCACCAACAACCAGTAACTAGAAATACGCGCGAAAAATATGCTACAACCTAACTAGAATAATCATTATTATCAAAACTCCTCTAATTTCAAACTGCAAGCTTAAAAATGAAACTGTGGCAACCCAACCAAGCACTCGACAATGGCAGGTTTGTAATTCAAAAATTTATTGCGCGCGGTGGTTATGGTGCTACCTACAGTGCAGTTGAACTACGTACAAATAAATTAGTTGTTATCAAAACCCTTAACCTTGAGCAACAAAATAAATCAGATTTCCCACAGCAGCAGGTAAAATTTGTCAATGAAGGACTACGTTTAGCACAGTGTAGTCACCCCCATGTCGTTAAAGTCTATGAATTAATACAGGAAGATGGACTGTGGGGAATGGTAATGGAATATATAGATGGGCAAGACTTAGGTAGTTATGTCTCGGAACACGGTCAATTACTGGAACAAGAAGCTTTACAATATATAACTCAAGTTGGACAGGCGTTAGAATATGTTCATTCCAAAGGATTTTTACATCGTGACATTAAACCAAACAATATTCTCTTGCGCGCGGCAACTAAAGAAGTTGTTTTAATCGATTTTGGTTTAACAAGAGAATATAGTATCGGTCAGTTGGGAAGCATGACGAATGCAAAAACAGATGGTTATGCACCAATTGAACAGTATGAGCGAAAGGGAGAATTTGCTCCTTACACTGACGTTTATGCTTTAGCAGCAACATTATATAGTTTGCTCACAGCCGAAATTCCTTTCCCAGCAAATTTCCGAAAGACTGGTATTCCCTTACCTCCACCAAAGCAATTTAATGACAAGATTAGCGATAGGGTGAATGATGCGATAGTAGCAGGAATGACGCTAGAACCAAGCGGGCACCCGCAAACTATATGTGAGTGGTTAGAATTATTAAGTGATTCTTCTAGTTCAACGATTGCAACCAAGCGGTTTGAATTTGAATATGCAACATTAACTGTTGTAGGTCAAGAAAAACAGTGCAAAATTAGCCGCCATCGTGGACAAGCAGAATTTTTTACAGAAGACCTAGGCAATGGCATAATTTTGGAAATGGTGAAAATTCCTGGTGGTCAATTTATTATGGGTTCGCCAGAGAATGAGGATGGAGGACAACCATGTGAGGGTCCGCAACACCAAGTTACTGTTCCAAGCTTTTTTATGGGTAAGTTCGCTATTACTCAAGAACAATACACTGCAATAATGGGCAAAAATCCTTCTTGCTTCTTAGGAACAAAACGTCCTGTAGAAAAAGTAAGTTGGCATGATGCTGTCAACTTCTGTGCCAAAATTTCTGAGAAGACTGGCAAAAATTATCGTTTGTCAAGTGAAGCTGAATGGGAATATGCTTGCAGGGCTGGAACTACTACCCCGTTTCACTTTGGCGAGACTATCACTACAGATTTAGTTAATTATAACGGCAAACAAACTACAGATTTAGTTAATTATAACGGCAAACAAACTACAGATGTAGGAAGTTTTCCTGCTAATCAATTTGGTTTATATGATATGCACGGTAACGTTTGGGAATGGTGCCAAGATTATTGGCATAACAACTATAATCAGGCGCCATCTAATGGTGATGCATGGTTAGATAATAATGATAATCGTTATTGTCTGCTGCGTGGTGGTTCGTGGTACAGCGATCCGCGAGTCTGTCGTTCTGCTTATCGCATCCTCAACGACCCCGACGTCGGCGGCTACGACAGCCTCGGATTTCGGGTGGTGTGTGGTGTTGCGGCGAGGACTTAATAACACTTTACACTTTTACTCTTTTACCCTTTACTTTCTCTTTTTTCCGCCTTCGGCGGATCAAATTTTTTAGCTTTTTTTACATTTATAATTGCCTTATCAAGTTATTTTGATAATATTTACAGCGTTAATATTATTAAACTAATGGTAAGCATTACGCTGGAATAATCTATTTGTATCCGCTCAATAAGTAGGGGTAGCGGCAATGTTCGAGCGCACGTACCTTCCAAAATGTCAAATAAACATATTGTCATATTTAGGCAGTGATATTGCCCTATTGTTCCCGACGTTCCTGAAGGCGCCTCCCAACAGTTGACAACTTTAAGAAGCGAGCGAGTGTTACAATTAATCGGCTCCAGGCTTGCAGTGTACGTGTACAAGGAACGAACAAGAAGTCATATGCAAAACAATAATAAGAAACCAGGTAGAAAAAATGTAGTTCGGGATGGAAAGTACATGTAACGTTATAGAATATGGTACATGACGCAAAAACACGAGAACGAAAAATTAGTACCCCAATTGCTGCAAACCATTGACCCAAGAGAAATTGCAGACGACAAAGTGCGTCAAACTATAGAAATACTGTTGAACTTGGTAGAAGAGTTAAACTCGAAGGTAAAAAGTTTAGAAGAAGAAAAGCAGAAGTTACAGGATGAAATCAATCGCCTTAAGGGAGAAGATGGCAAGCCAGACATCAAAGCAAATAAAAATAAAGGGTTCAAGAAAGATCATTCATCAGAAAAAGAACGAAAAACACCCAAAAAACATATAAAAAGTAGTAAAAATGTCAACATCACAAAAGACCGATTAAGTGTAATTGGCGTATTACAGAACAAGCAAGAACTTCAATTTACAATCAGTCCACTGACTTACGAATTACTCGATAGCCTAAATGTACCAACAAAGTGGAAAAATAAACTCAAATTATTACCTCAAAATACAGCGTTTACAAAGCTAGAGTTTAACACTCTGCTTGATACTTATTTAAGTAAACTCGGTTCTCAACATCGTACCCGTGTATTAGAAACAGCAGCAATTAGTTTTTACCATCAGCAAACCGACATTCCAATAATACAGACTCAAGGGGTGCGATGATGCCCCTCAATTCAAGCTACTAACTGATAGTTTGGCTTTGTGCTGGGTGCATAAAGGGCGCCACTATAAAAAATTGACTCCGTTTGTTCCTTGTCACCAGGAGATTTTAGAAAAATTTCTAACAGAATTTTGGGATTATTACCGAGAATTACTTGCTTATAGAGATTCTCCAAGCGAAAAAAGAAAACTTGAGTTGGAGTCAAAGTTTTGGAAAATTTTTGGTACTAAAAGCGGTTATGAGCAGTTGGATGAGCGAAAACAATTAACGGCAGCAAAAGTATCTGAGTTGCTATTGGTCTTAGAATATCCTGAACTGCCATTACATAATAATCCTGCTGAACTGGCAGCTAGAACAATGGTGCAGCGACGCAACATTAGTTATGCGACTCAAACAACTCAGGGTACTAAAGCTTGGGACATTTTTATGTCTCCCTTCGGGTTCGCCACTTTGGCGGGACGGAAACCGACACCGCCAAGTGGACTCACTTGTCGCGACTACTCGTAAACTAGGAATAAGCTTTTTTAAATATATTCAAGACCGTATTTCCTCTAAAAGTGTTCACGTAGTGTCTCCGCAGGAGAAAATTCCGTCATTGGGAAATATCATTAGAAATAAATGCTTTCAAGAGCCAATTCTTCTGTCATACCAAGAAGACTTATTTTGTATGTCAGGGTAAATACTCTTAGAAGTTAATCAACTCGTTAAACTAAAAACTCAAGCGCATTTGATGTTGGATGCATTTAATTGTGCTGCATCAGATTTTGTGCGGTTGCAGTGCCGTGCGAGACAGCCAAGGCGCTTAAGGCGCCGGACTTGTGATAACGCTGTGGTTATTTGAATTTTTCAAATTTAAATGCTTATTTATTACCTAAATGTACTAAAAGTTATTGTGCTTTGAAGTTAAAATACTTAGGCATGTATCTAATAAAATGCAAAATTTTTTATCTTCGTTCAATGGCGCTACAGGCGCTGGGCGCCTGCATGGCTTGAGTTATTTTATAAAGAATAAATTTTTTAACAACACCGGGGGTATTGCTACTCACCCCAACTTATTGAGCCGATACGAAAATTTCTTGTTAAAATTGCTGACTACGGTTTAGCAAAAGCGTTTGACTTAGCTGGTTTGAGTGGTCAAACTCTCAGCGGAACTCAAGCTGGTACTCCTGTTTTTATACCTCGCCAACAGCTATTAGATTTTAAATATACTCAACCTGATGTAGATATTTGGGCTGCTGCGGCTTGTCTATATAATATGCTAACGGGCTATTATCCAAGGGATTTTAAAGGTGGGGATCAATTTTTGGCTGTTTTACAAAATGACCCTGTACCCATTCGGCAACGCGATTTAAGTATACCCCAGAGGTTGGCTGAAGTGATTGATTTGGCATTAGTGGAGAAACCAGAGATTTATTTTAAGAGTGCAGCAAAGTTTAAGAAAGCATTATTAAGTGTTGTTTAAACTTAAGCTTTTATTTTATCGTTATCCCCAAAGAACGCATAATTTTAAGAGCTGCAATTTCACCAGTTCTACAACCACCTTCCATATAACCCTGAAACTTTTGCGAACAATGTTCACCAGCAAAAAACAAATTCCCCACATTTTCTTGTTCTGCACCCGATATTCCTGTCCACTGCCCAACCAAATAACAAGCATAGGAACCGCGCGTATATGGTTCACCAGTCCAATAAGCACGAATTACCTGACCAAAACGTTCTTTACTAATACCTGGAAAGATGTTTTCAAGTTGTGGTAATAAAATTTGAGCCTGCGATTCTGCCGAACCTTGACCTATAGCTATTCCCTGTTTACCACCAGTATAATTAGTAATGACACCACTCGAACTGCCATGATTGCGATTCGATTCCCAAGCACCTTGAAAATCTAAATCAGTCGATAGAAATGCCGTTGATTTATAGCGGGTTTTCCATATACGTTCTCGATAAGCAGTAATTAATTTACTATTAGTACCATAACCAAGTTCATTAATAGCATTTCGCTTCACGAATGGTAAATCAACATTCAGTGCCACTGAACGTAAAGTCGTATATGGTAACGTTAGTAAAACTCGTTCGTAAGTCTTTTCAAAACTACTGTTTCCCGAACGAAAACTTACCCTATACCCACTATCGTCTTGAGGATTAATAGCTTCTAATTCCGTTCCAGTTTCAATAGAGTTACTTAAAAACTTTGCTAACAAACTAATTACCTTGTCATTACCACCAAGAATTTGATAACGTTCATCACTATCTGCATTGCTCTCGGAACGATTATTATCAAAACCAATAAAAAGCAACATATTTAAACAAGACTGTTCCGATGCTTCTCGACCATATAATTCTATGTAACTATTTTGGAGTAACTCATTTAAAATCGGGTGAATTTGCGCTTGTTCTAAATATTCAGCAATCGAAAGATTATCGAACTTAATTATAGTTGAATTGCGAGTTCTATAAGTAACATCTGTGATGCTAATTTTTCCTATATCCTGCTTGATTTTCTTAGCTAAGGGTACACTCCACTCTGCAAGCTCCGAATCAGTTATTTTACGTCCTTGGAAATACAATACACTTGGTGCTAACCCTTTATCAGCAGCATACAAATCAACAAGTTGTAAACCAAGTTCCTTAGCAAGCCTTCTCAAACTTGTATGAATTGTATCAATAAATTCCCCACCCAAATCGGCATAAATCGAAGTACCCGCGATATTCCGCACAGTATACATGCGTCCACCAACCCGGTTTCTTGCCTCAATAATATCTACAGGTATCCCAGCTTGCCTTAAACGCTAAGCTGCAGTCAAACCAGCTATCCCAGCACCCACCACTAACACCTTCGGAACAGCACCTAAAGTCCGAAGCGAACTTCCATCGTGCAATGTTACTCCAGCAACAGCAGTAGCGAATCCCAATCCAGTGTAAAATAGACGACGACGGCTAATTTTCTGCTGAAAAATCTCAACCAGTTCATCAGTTGGAATTCCTGTCTCCATAGATATTTGAGCAATTTTGTAAGCTCTTCGTAACGATGCCATTAATTTATGCCTAGTCATTTTCCACACCCAAAATTGCATCAGTTGCTACTAGCTTTCATTACGTGAAACTGTTCCAGTTATTTTTAATTCATTTGCCGTGCTGATCAAGTTTTATACAATTACTTATAGATTATTTACAAATTACTTCACAATAATATTTATGTACAATGTTTTAGGAATAGATGGTGGTGGTACTAAGACTGTTTGTGTTTTGATGAATTCTCAAAAACAAATATTAGGTCGAGGTGAAGCAGGCGCCTCTAATTACCAAAGTATCGGCGCCAATGCTGCTTTAAAATCTATAGAATCAGCAGTAAAAGCAGCAGTTGCATCTACAGGAAAAATCCAAGTTAAAGCAATATGTTTAGGATTAGCAGGCGCCGGACGTTCAAAAGACATCGAAGTTATGCAAGGTATAGTTAGAGAATTACAACAAAGTCCAAATTTACCGATTGAGTGGGTATTAGACCCTAATAATATAATTATCACCCATGATGCCTTAACTGCACTAGTTGGTGGAATTGGACATGATGTGGGTATTGTTGTTGCTGCTGGTACTGGAACAATTGTATTTGGGCGTAACCAACAAGGACAAACTAAGCGGGTTGGTGGATGGGGATATATTTTAGGTGATGAGGGTGGCGCCTATAAAATAGCTGTTGCTGGTATGCAAGCTGCGATGCGCGCGTATGATGGACGCTCCAAGTCAACAGTTCTTATTGAAGCTTTTAAAAATCATCTTGAGCTAGAAAATATTGAAGATTTAATCGAAGTTGTTTATAGAGGTGGGTGGGGTGTGAAGGAAATTGCCTCTTTGGCGCCTATCGTTGATAATGCAGCAGTGTTGGGGGATGAAGTAGCAATCACAATTATTGATGAGAGTGTAAGAGAATTAGTGCGAGCTACAAGTGTGGTTGTTAGAGAACTTACCCTTACTGAAATTGTGACTGTAGGAAGTGTTTGGCAGGCAAATTCTAATATACGCGAGAAGTTTATTGCTTCTATTACTGCTGAGTTTAGTAATGTTAGTGTGATTTTGCCACGGTATGAACCTGCTTATGGCGCCTGTTTGTTGGCATTGAAACAGTAGAGACGCGATGTTCCTCGCGTCTCTACTCTGTGTCTCTGTGGTAAAAATATATTAAAGACTTTACAGGCAAGATTGCCTGTTCCACAAGATGAAGACTATATTTCATTTGGCTTTTCCAATTACTGATGTTGCCCAGGCAAAAGCTTATTATGTTGATGGTTTGGGCTGTATTCCTGGTCGCGAAAATAGACATGCGCTTATTCTTAATTTGTATGGGCATCAGTTAGTCGCGCATACTACTAAGGAACCTTTAGAACCTCAACGTGGTATTTACCCAAGACACTTTGGGCTTGTCTTTACTGAGGAGAAAGATTGGGAAGAGTTGTTAGAAAGGGCACAACGGCGCCAATTATTATTCCGTGAGGAGGCAAAAGACCGTTTTGTCGGTACTCCGTTAGAACACCGCACTTTCTTTCTAGAAGACCCTTTTTATAATTTAATGGAATTTAAATTTTATCGTCACTCAGAAGCTATTTTCGGTAGTCCTGAGTTTGCTCAAATTGGTGATAGAGGCGCCTGAAGTGCTTCAGCAACCGTTTTAATCGTTCTGATATCGGTTAACATCCAAGGGTGAGTTAGTGCGGGAATAATAACTTCGTTGCCAAATGGCAGAACTGAACTGCTGGGTGGCACTATCATCAAGTCGTATGGTGTCCAGATGGAAGTGAAATTAAGTAGCTTCAATATTTCAGCATCTTTGTTTAAGTCTTTGATAAACAAATTATCTGGACGCATTTGCACGCAACCAGGACGTTCTGACGCATAAGCTACGACGGTTCCGTTGTGTGGTGACGCAATAGTTATAAACCTTTGCGCGCGGTTTATTCCACTAAGTCGCTGAATGTAGTATCTGCTAATTATCCCTCCCATACTAAAACCAACTATATCTATAGGCTGCTCAGGCGCAAAGGTTATTGTAATATACTTTGCTAGTTGCCTACCTAAGTTTTCTAATACCACATCACCGTTATTCGGAATCATATCGAGTGTGTGTACTGACCATCCCTCATTTTTCAAAAATATCGCCATCTTATTGAACACGGCGCCTGTATCATTGATGCCGTGGACTAGTACTACTGGGTTGCGCTTTGGTAAAGATTTCATCTCAATAATTTAACTGATGTCATTAAGTCAAAAAAATCACTCTATAAAATTAATTTAATATCTCACGTGCGACTGTAAACCAATGCCAGTAAGCGCTTTAATCTTTACAATCGTACGAGGATAGCTTGAGATATTATGGCATTCTTATGCCAATTCGAGGATGATAATCAATTTACAGGATGAATTTATGTAAATTTTTGTAAAGAATAATGATAAAAATGATTGCTTTAGGGGGAAAGAAATCTCATAATAATCTGGTAGGGTATTAATTATCTGATGGAGGCTATACTCTGGTATTATTTTTAGTATTAACTTTTTAGTAAAGCAACACTGTGCTTTTATGAACTCAGGAAAGCGCTCGTACATGCGGGACAAGAAGTAGAACCATCAGCTTCTTCAGTAGAAACTTGGCTTTGGAAAGTCTTCGTCAGGTAATTGCCCTAGTATTATGGCTTAGTTTTTATTAGAATAAGGGCAAAGTTAGTTAAAATAATGTTGCCGTTCCTGAAATGTTTGTCTAGTTGAAGTAGACGACATTATTAAATTATTCAAAAAGGTAGAACATTACCTGACTCATAACGATTTAAATCGATTAGTAATTAGAGCAAACGGAGAGACAATAATCATGTTCGGGTTTATCAAAAATTTGACAAAAAAAGCTGACAACAACTTCTTTCTAGAACTAAAGGAAGAGGTAGGAAACAAAATTGCTGATGTCAAAGAAGAGGTAGGCAGTAAACTTTCTGATGTCAAAGAAGAGCTAGGAAGTAAGCTTTCTGATGTCAAAGAAGATTTAGAAGACAAGAAAGAAAAAGTTGCTGCAAAAGTACAAGAAGTAAAAGAGGAAACAAAAAAAGAAGCAAAAGAAGCAGCGAAAGAAACTAAAGATGTACCAACACCTGCTGCAAAGGTGCCCGAAAGTACACCAGCGACTGCTGCATCAAATGGTAAAAAGACCAGAAAAGCACCAGCTGCAAAAGCATCCAAGATAGAAGCTGCTAAAAAAGAAAGCGAAGCAGCAGTAGCTAGACCAAAAGACCCATCAGAACTAGCAGCAGCAGCAGTAGCGAAAAAAGTAGAGTTACCCAAAGAAACCAACTTTGCTACAAAATATTTGCTGACTCCAAGTACTAACGGTCGTCGTCGTCCAGGTCCAAACATGAATTCATTTTTGGAAATGGCAAGCAAAGTCAAAACACCAACCCAGAAATAGTTAGGAGTTAGGAGTTAAGAGTTAGGAGTTAATACTCAGCACTCAGCACTCATAACTCAGCACTTTTAAAAAAATTAATCCACTATATAGTTGAAATGCTGAGTCCCAGTTACTAGCTTCCTTGCGAAAGAGACGCACGTGTGGCTGAATATGACTCAGCATTTCATTTTGGTCTAACGCAGTTTCGGCAAATGGCGTAAAATCAGACCATAGTTTAACCTGTGATAATTGTTTATCAAGCCAGTTAGATAAATTATTCCAATTAATACGAACAGTATTTTGACTATTCGCTCTCATAATTTCAACTCCCTTCTTCCAATCATACCCACCATCAAAAATTCTTAAAATACATTTCCTACTAGGGATGTGTAAATCGCAAAATTGTGCATAGTCTTGAGTTTGAGTTTTACGTTCAAGTTTTCCGCGCGCGTTACGGTCTACAACTTCTTCAAAAATAGGCAATAATCCAATAACGCGCGCTTTAACTTCGTTCCATTCAAATGAAATAGAACCAAGTTGTTTATTTTGGTTATGGCAAACAACAGTAACTTGGGCGTTTGATTGACTAGACTGGAAATAATCAACTTGAAAAACTTGAATTTGCTGTAACGCTGCTAATGGAGACCAGAAGCAAGGAATTTCAGCTTGTTGTAGTTTTTCTCCATAAAATTTTAATTCCCCTATTGCCCCAGTGCGATACAGGCGCCAACCCCGACTAGGTAGCAGTAATCTTGCACTATAAGCATCTATTTGAGTAATTTTGGCAAACTTTTGTGCAGCTTGAGTTTTCAACTCATTATCAATAGGCTCTAAAATGAGTACACCTACTTCAGACGCATTATCATCTCCCATAGCTTGAGAAATACCGCGTTTACGTTCTTCTTCTTCGAGTTCACGCAGTCGCTGTAAACCAAGTCTAGCTTGAGCAACTATTTTACTGTTTGTTTCATTCTGTAATAGGCGCCGATAAATCTTTTCAGCATCTTGATTTTTTCCTGACACCTCTTGGAGTTTTCCCACATAAAGTTTAACCCAAGGGTCTTTTGGTGAATCTTTTAATAGTTGTTTAAGTAATTTGCCAGCAGTTTTATAGTCTTTCTGTTCAAACGCAGTAGCAACCCGGTCAATCATACACATATATATAAACTCGTTGTAAGCACTTTAGTGCTTTCCTTACCAAAACCAAAACGTTGAAATTTCGGATTTTTATTTATAGTTATAATAAGCATTCCAATTCCGCAGCTAAAATTGATAGTGCCACAACAGGCGCCGTAACCGCGCGCAATATTCGTTTTCCCAGCGACACTACCTCAAACCCTTCATTCACAGCAAACTCTAACTCTTGTGTACTCCATCCACCTTCCGGGCCAACAGCAACAACTACTCTAACTTGACTAGAACTTACATATACTCGGCGCCAACACTCAAGTAGATGTGGGTTATCACCGCGACCTTCACAAATATACTTTTGTTCAGCTTCAAATAAACTTAACCCCTGATTAAAAGTAACTGGCTCATAAATAGTTGGAACAAACGCACGTTCGGACTGTTCTGCTGCTTCTGCTGCAATTCGGCGCCAGCGGTCAAGCTTTTGCGAACTAGGATTGAGAAGAGTACGTTCGCTAATTGTAGGCACAATCCTATCAACACCTAATTCAGTGCAAACACGTACCACATCATCAAAACCATTACCTTTAGGCAAAGCTAATAATAAGCTTATAGATGCTTTTAACTCAGTATTTACCTCTAACGCTTCTAATATTTCTCCGTAATCAGACTGTAATTTTACTAACCACCATTTCCCCATTCCATCGATTGCAATGAATTGATCACCATTAGACAACCGCAGAACGCGCGATAAATAATGATGCTGTTCTTTTGCCAGTACAATGCGATTATCTTGAAGTTGGTTCGGAGAAATAGCAATACGTTGTAATTGTGCCATGTGCAATTCATAAATTCTTCAGGCTGCTGACTTTGCCATAAACTCACTACGCATCATAGCAACTTCTTGCTTTTTCATACATTCTTATAAACAATTTTGACTCCATTCCTTATTTTAGACAATGGTGCAAAATTGTTGAATCAAGGCTAGCAACTTTTTTAAATCAATTGGATTTGAAAGTAACATTAACATAGCATTTGTACTAAGCTTTCAAGGGGCGCCGACATTAGAAGAGTCAGACCGCATTTCCGTATTTACCAAGATGACTTTTATACAAAAAGAGGAATAGGATAAATAATTACAGCTTGCGCGCGCAGAAAAAAATGGTATTGTTATTGGTTTTTTGTAGCTAAAGTGTTTTTTGGTAATTCGATTAAAAGTAAATATAGGAACTTTATTTAATAATGGAATGGCTACACTGGAAACAAGCAGGACTTATTAAATTGCCACAATTCTGAGACTAGGCGCCTGTCGTTGGTGCGTGAAAGCAGTTTAATATTTCATTCAATTTAAGATTGTAATGGCTTTCAGGCACCCTACCTCTTCTCTGTGCCCTCCGTGTACGCCACTTCGCTCAACGGGGGGAACCCCCCTTCGGGTTCGCCACTTTGGCGGGACGGAAACCGACACCGCCAAGTGGACTCACCGCACGCGAGTGGCTCCTCTGTGGTAAAAATTGGCTCTTGGTGTTGTAAGACAGGACAGGCGAGATGCCTATCCTACGTTGTTATTATTTTTTTAATTCAATGAATGATTTGGAAGAACTGGTTAAGGAAATTGGTCGCTTCGAGGCGATTATAGCTGATTGGGATGAACGAGAGCGAGGTGTGGCTGCTGGCTTGAAAAGGGCTATTGAGGCTTTGCACAAGGAAGCTTTCGCGCGCTTAATTAAAAGTGTCAAGCTTGAATCAATGTCGGCTTTGCGTAATGCTGTTCAAGATGAAGTTGTATATGGTGTGCTGGCTTATCATGAGTTGGTTAAACCTCCAAAACAAAAGCTTGAGCAACGTTTACAAGCTGCTTTTGATGAAGTTCGTCCTAGTTTAAAGAGCCATAACGGTGATATTGAGTTGGTGGCAATTAAATTACCAGATGTAGTAGAGGTTAGATTTACTGGTACATGCAAAAGTTGTCCTTCTTCTAATTTCACTTTATCTCAAAGTGTTGAGCAGACTATTAAAGTATATTGTCCTGAAATTACAAAAGTTGTTGCTGTTAAGTAATAAGTTTATAGGTAGTGTTTATTCCTAAGTTGCCCTTTTCTGATATTGGCGCCTTCTGTATTTTAGGTAGAGTTGTTACACCCGAAGAGTTAGCTGTACCTCTGGCGCCTAGTGCTGTTAATATGTTTGCTCCCCGTGGCGCCTGTTTGGTATCTAAAAATGGTTCTCTATGGGTTGCGGATACTGGACACCATCGGTTATTGGGATGGCAAAATTTACCAATTCAAGATAGTCAAGCTGCTGACTGGGTAATTGGGCAACCTGATTTTTTTCATGAAGGACAAAATGCTAAAACTACAGTTGGAAATACTACTCTAAGTGTTCCGACAGGTATTTGTGTTTGTGGTGATGGTTTAGCTGTAGCTGATGCTTGGAACCATCGCGTTTTAATTTGGAAGGAAGTTCCACAAGATAGTAATGTGCCAGCAGATATTGTACTAGGGCAAACTAACTTTACTGATAATCTACCTAATAGGGGTAAACAAGTTGCTGCGGCAAATACTCTTAATTGGTGTTATGGTGTTTTTTATCATCAAGGTAAGCTCTTTGTTGCTGATACTGGTAATCGTAGGGTATTGGTGTGGTATGAGTTACCAAGCGAGAATGCTCAACCCGCTGATTTAGTTTTGGGACAACCTAATATGGTTGAGCGCAATGAGAATGGTGGTGCAACTGCCGGAGCTTCGAGTATGCGTTGGTGCCATGATATTACATTTTGGGGAGAAAATTTAGTTGTCACCGATGCTGGTAATAACCGTGTGATGATTTGGGAGGGTATGCCAAAAGAAAATAATACTCCCTGTCATGTGGTGCTAGGACAGAAAAGCTTTGATTTTGTTGAGTTAAATCAAGGTGTTTATTTTCCTAATGCCAGTAGTCTTAGTATGCCATATGGTGTTGATGCTTTTGGTGATTGGTTAATTGTTGCTGATACTGCTAATTCCCGATTGTTAGGATGGAAAAATTCTACATTATTATATGGGGCAGATGCTGATGCGTTAGTGGGACAAAAGGATTTTAAAAGTAAATCAGAAAATGGTGATTTTGGATTACCTAAGCGTAACAGTGTTAATTGGTGTTATGGCATCAATATATGTGGTGATATTGCTGTAATTTCTGATTCTGGAAATAATCGAATATTATTATGGCGCCTTTGTAACGAACCGCAAAGGACGCAAAGTACGCAAAGGTAAGAAAGAAGAGAAGGAAGAGTTTTATAAATGATGTATGAAGAGATACGAGTACGTGGTACTGTTCAAGGAGTAGGTTTTCGTCCTACAGTTTACCGCATTGCTGTAGAGAATGGGTTATGTGGTGAAGTTTATAACGACGGTGAAGGAGTTGTTATTAGGGCTTATGGAAGTCAAGATTATTTAGATAAATTTGTTCGTCAATTACAGCAAGAATGCCCAACCTTAGCAAGAATAAATGAAATAACACGAACACAATATATATCTGAGGGTGAATTTAATTTTGATAATTTTGTAATTTCTAAAAGCATTAATAATGTAGTCAATACCGAAATTACACCCGACACTGCCACCTGTGTACAATGTCAAAGCGAAATTTTCGACCCTCATAGTCGATGGTTCCGTTATCCTTTTACTAACTGTACCCATTGTGGACCACGCCTAAGCATTATTCGTTCCATACCTTATGACCGCAATAATACTAGCATGGCAAGCTTTGCTATGTGCCGTGAATGTCTTGAATCATATAATGATATCAAAAATCGTCGCTTTCATGCTCAACCAACAGCTTGTCATATTTGTGGACCCTCGGCATGGTTGGAACGTGCTGATGGCAAACCTTTTACAGCTTCTATGTTCTCAATGTTAGATGAAGTTGATGCCGTTTGCACTTTATTACAAAAAGGGGAAATTGTTGCCATCAAGGGTCTCGGTGGAGTACATTTGGCGTGCGATGCGAGTAGCGAAACTGCAGTTAAAAAACTCCGCCAACGAAAACAACGATACCACAAACCCTTCGCCTTGATGGCGCGCGATATTTCTGTTATTGAAAAATATTGTACTCCTAATGCTAAAGAACGTGAATTACTTTTATCTGCTGCGGCGCCTATTGTTTTAATTGAGAAAAAAGAAGGAGATTTTCTGTCACCACTAGTGGCGCCTTCTTCAAATACTCTCGGTTTTATGTTGCCATATACTGGGCTTCACCATCTGATTCTCAAACGGATGAATCGTCCAATTGTATTTACCAGTGGTAATATATCTGATGAACCACAGTGTATTGATAACTCTGAAGCGCGCGAGAAGTTAGGACACATCGCCGATTATTTCCTTTTCCATAACCGAGATATAATTAACCGTGTGGATGATTCGGTGGTTAGAGTCGTTGGTGATCAAACTCGAATCATTCGACGTGCGCGCGGATATGCACCTGCTTCTATACATCTACCCTCTGGTTTTGCTGCTTCACCTCAAATTCTAGCAATGGGAGGTGAGTTAAAAAGTACCTTCTGTTTATTGCGTTACGGTAAAGCTATTATTTCACAACATTTAGGAGATTTAGAAAATGTAGCTACCTTTAATAGTTACCAAGAAGCGCTTGATTTATATTTAAACTTGTTTGAGCATAAACCGGAAGCAATTGCAACAGATTTACACCCTGAGTATTTATCCACAAAGCTGGGAAAGCAATTAGCAGCTAATAACCAACTAATTGAAATACAGCATCATCATGCTCATGTTGCTGCTTGTATGGCAGAGAATGGTTTAGATATTAATGCGGCGCCTATTTTGGGCATTGCTTTCGATGGTTTAGGATATGGTGAAGATGGGACATTATGGGGAGGAGAATTTCTTTTAGCTGACTATCGTGAGTTTACGCGAGTCGCAACATTCAGACCTGTTCCAATGATAGGAGGCGCCTTAAGCATTCATCAACCTTGGCGTAATACTTATGCTCATTTGGTATCAAAATACAATTGGCAAGAATTAGTGTCTAAGTATGGAAATCTAGAATTATTCCAGTTTTTACAAACGAAACCTATATCACTACTAAATCAAATAATAAACCAACAAATTAATTCACCTCTCACTTCTTCTGTTGGGCGCCTGTTTGATGCTGTTGCTGCTGCTATTGGTATTTGTCGTGACACATGTAGTTACGAAGGACAAGCAGCTATTGAAATGGAAGCATTGTGTGAAAATAAAGAATCACTAAGTTATAGCTTTGAAATTGAAAAATCAAATAATATTAGTTATATTGATTCAAGGTCAATGTGGATTCAACTTTTGGATGACTTGCAGCAAAATATACCAAAACAAGTTATTGCTGCTAAATTCCATCAAGGTTTGATTAATATTGTCATTCAGATGGTAAATCATCTACGACAGAAATATAAATTTAATCAAATTGCTTTAACAGGTGGAGTTTTTCAGAATGCTATTTTGTTAGAACAGCTTCAAGACAAATTAGCAACGCTAGATACAAAAGTAATTACTCATAGTTTAGTACCTTGTAACGATGGTGGAATTTCTCTAGGACAAGCAGTCATCACCGCTGCACGATTAATTACTTCTAATTAATTATATTTATGTGTTTAGGAATCCCAGGTCAGATTGTTGAAATTACTGATACCAATAATAAACTCGCTATTGTCAATGTAGGTGGAGTCAGGCGCCAAGTCAATATTGCCTGCATTATTGACGAAAATCACTCTCCTACTGATTGTATAGGAGATTGGGTATTAGTACACGTAGGCTTTGCAATGAATCGAATAAATGAGAAAGAAGCGGCTGAAACCTTGCTCATCTTGCAAGAACTATCAGCCGCGCAAGCAGCACTTAGCAATTAATTGGCTAAGGGTTATCATACCTAAATTCAAACAAATCAATCTATTAAATTAATCTAAAATCTAAAAATCACATGAAATACGTTGATGAATACCGAGAACCTCAAAAAGGAGAAATATTACTCCGTGAAATCGAAACATTATCAAAAATATTAAACAAACATATAAAAATTATGGAAGTATGTGGTGGACATACGCACTCCATATTTAAATATGGTATTGAAGACGCTCTACCAGATACAATCGAATTAATACATGGGCCAGGTTGTCCAGTATGCGTAATGCCAAAAGGAAAACTTGATGATGCAATAGCTATAGCCAAACATACAAATGTTATATTTACAACATTTGGTGATGCAATGCGAGTTCCCGGTTCTAAAACAAGCTTATTACAAGCTTCTTCAGAAGGCGCCGACATTCGTATGGTCTATTCACCATTAGATAGTTTACAAATAGCAAGAGATAATCCTAATAAAGAAGTAGTTTTCTTCGGTATTGGATTTGAAACCACTGTTCCAAGCACTGCTTATACAATTTTGCAAGCGGAAAGTGAAAATCTTCATAATTTTAGTTTATTTTCTAACCACGTACTAGTAATTCCAGCACTAAAAGCTTTACTCGATAACCCAGATTTACAGCTAGATGGGTTTGTAGGTCCCGGTCACGTCAGCATGGTAATCGGCTGTAACCCATATAATTTTATTTCTAAAGAGTATAATAAACCTATCGTTATATCCGGCTTTGAGCCAGTAGACATTCTCCAATCAATTTGGATGCTACTACGACAACTAATAGAAAATCGTTGCGAAGTCGAAAATCAATACAGTCGTGTCGTTCAAACACAAGGAAACATTCAAGCAATCACAGCAATGAATGAAGTATTTGAAGTGCGCTCCGAATTTGAATGGCGAGGTTTAGGATATATTCCAGCTTCTGGTTTCAAAATTTGTCCTAAATACGCGCGCTTTGATGCCGAAGCAAAATTTGCCATTCCCAACAATCAAGTTGCCGACCACAAAGCATGTCAATGCGGAGAAATACTCAAAGGAGTTCTCAAACCTTGGCAATGTAAAGTATTCGCAACCCCTTGTACACCAGAAACCCCAATAGGCACCTGTATGGTTTCTAATGAAGGCGCCTGTGCTGCCTACTATAAATATGGACGCTTCTCCAAACTCTTCAACCAAATTAACCAAACAAATCAAATTCCCGTTTAACGAAATTGTACACATCGTCAGGAAATTGTACGTTGGGTGGAACGCCGGTGCCTATGCAGTGGATTGTATTTTTTTACTACGAGACTATTAGGGCGCAGAGGTAGGAGAAACGAACCGCAAAGAACGCAAAGGACGCGAAGAGGAAGTATGGAGGAGATCCATCATTAGATTTAGTACACAAAATAATACAAAGGAGAGCAATAGTATGCCATTCGTAACAGTACAAATAGCCAAAGGTCATTCTGTAGACGTAACTAAAAAAGCATGAAAAACTCTCTTTTTCTTCCTTTGCGTTCTTTGCGTCCTTTGCGGTTCGTTTCTAAAAATATAGTTGTTGAAGTCAATTATTGACTGTGCTAGTTTTTATTGTAGCTATTACTACAAAAGCTTAACATCATATGACTCAACAACCTGTATTAGGAAATATAAGCCCTCTGATACCTGCTGGCGCCGATTTAGAAACTACAGTAAAATTCTATGAAAAACTGGGCTTTAAAGTTGTTCACAAAGAAGGACAACCCGCGCGCATGGCAATAGTCAAACGCGATGCAGCAGAAATTTTCCTAGTTAAAAATGACTATATATTCCTAGCTGAGTCAATAGCTTTACGTATCCAGGTTAACCAGCTTGAACAATACTACAACGAATTGCTATCTATAGACAGTAAAATAATTCACCAAGATGGCAAATTAGAAACAAAACCTTGGGGAGTGAAAGAATTTGTGGTGCTTGATCCAAACGGTGTATGTGTAACCTTTTATGAAAAATCCTCTTAATGCTATTAGACTTAACAAACGCGCGTCAATACGAGATAAAAATATTACGCTCGCGCATGGCAGTGGTGGTAAAGCAATGCGCGATTTAATTGATGATATTTTTGTGAATACATTTAATAACTCATATCTGGCGCCGCTTGAAGATCAAGCAACTTTCGATATAGCTTCTTTAATGCAACACGGCAATAAACTTGCCTTTACTACTGACTCTTATGTTGTTGACCCGTTATTTTTTCCAGGTAGTGATATTGGAGAATTAGCAGTAAATGGCACAGTCAATGATTTAGCTGTTAGTGGCGCCAAACCTTTATATTTAACTTGTAGCGTCATTTTAGAAGAAGGTTTTCCAGTAGAAACACTAAGGCGTATAGTTAAAAGTATGCAAACTGCGGCAAATAAAGCAGGAGTACAAATAGTTACAGGTGATACAAAAGTAGTGCCGAAAGGCGCCGCAGATAAATTATTTATCAACACTACTGGTATTGGAGTAATATCTGACAAAATAAATATATCTACTCAAAATATCCAACCTGGTGACGTTATATTAATTAACGGTGAATTGGGTAATCATGGTACTTCAATACTAATTGCGCGCGGTGAGTTAGCGTTGGATAGTAATATAGAGAGCGACTGCCAACCTTTGAATGATTTAGTCGCTACTATAATTGATGCGTGTCCTCATATTCATGCAATGCGAGATGTAACGCGCGGCGGTTTAGCAACAGTTTTAAATGAATTTGCTGCGAGTGCGAATGTGGGTATACGTTTAGATGAAGCAGCAATACCAGTCAAAGAAGAAGTTAAGGGTGTGTGTGAAATTCTTGGTTTTGACCCTTTGTATTTAGCTAACGAAGGAAAATTAGTAGTTGTTGTCAAACGTGAAGACGCTGACACAGTGTTATCAGCAATGAAATCACATCCAGCAGGTTTAAACGCGCGTATAATTGGAGAAGTAATTGATGCACCCCCAGGAATTGTATTGTTAAAGACTGGTTTTGGCGCCGAACGAATTGTTGATATGTTAGTAGGTGAGCAATTACCTAGGATTTGCTGATATGAGCGATAATCATGATAGAAATAGTTTATTTATTACAAACTCCTATTTAGTTGTGACCTTGAAATCTTTTAGTATTTGATTAGCAGCAGTGATACCCGTTAGCGTGGCGCCTTCCATAAAACCTTGGCATTCATAGAATGAGCTGGTATGTTCGCCTGCAAAATAAAGATTATTTACTGACTCAAGAAAAAAATTATCAATTCGTAGTTAGCTCAACTGCTTTACTGCTGAACAAGTCAATGTAGTATACTTGTAATGTAAATTAAATCTAGCAGGTGCCTCCGCGCTTGAGTAATCCGAAATAATACCCTTGCTTTAGTGTTGTAAATAGAATACAAGTAGGGTGTGTGACGCTATAAACAAACTTAAATATAATTATAAGACTTGTAGCGTCACGCACCAGCTTATAGTTGTGATTAAGTTAAATTAATTTATACAAATTGGTATTGAATGAATCAAGTAATTGCACTGACTCAAAAGCAACTATCCGAATTTCTACTGAACGTGGCTGTAGTACGACCAGTATTTATTTGGGGGGCGCCAGGAATTGGTAAATCATCTTTAGTAGAAGCATTTGCCAAAGAAGTCGGAATACCATGTGTTTCACTACTTGGCAGTCAACTGGCGCCGGAAGATTTAATTGGTGTGCCACAAATTATAGATGGCACAAGTCGCTTCTGTCCGCCAAAGATAATCGCGCGCTCAGAACCATACTGTTTGTTTTTAGACGAACTAAATGCTTGCTCTCATGAAGTACAGAAAGCATTTTATAGTTTAATTCACGAGCGCCGCATTGGTGAGTATCATCTTCCTGCTGGTTCTATTGTAATCGGTGCCGGGAATCGCGCGTCTGATAGTGCCATTGTTAAGCCAATGTCTTCTGCTTTACTCAACCGTATGATTCATGTGCATTTAAAAGCTTCACATCGAGATTGGTTAGAATGGGCGAAAAATAATAATATTCATCCTTGGGTAATTGAATATATTCAAACTCGTCCTGACCATTTGTGGAGTCAACCTCCTAAACATGAAGAAACTTTTTCGACACCACGCTCTTGGCACATGTTGAGTGATGCTTTACACGAATTTGGTGAGAGTATTACTGATAACTGGCTGGAAGTTTTAGCTATTGGCTGTTTGTCTCCTCACCATGCAACCCAATTTAAAGGCTTTATTAAACAAATTAAAAGTAAGTATCAGTTAAGTGCTATTCTTAAAGGTGATATTGGTTGGCCGACAAAACCAGAAGATAGAGATGTTTTATACTTCTTGGCACAGTCGTTACGCGCGCAACTCATCAAAGAATTACCTCAAGAACAAAAAATAGCCACAGGTAGTCAAAAAGATTTAGCTCATCGGGCGAAAAGTTTACTTAAAGACCTTGCATCTATCAGCTTAGAAATAGCCCAAATGGTTGTTGCGTTGGGAGAAAAAGGTGATGCATTACCAAGTTGGCTCATGGTAGAAATTGTTAGAGATTTGCCGCGTTTGGTACAAAAAGAAAATGCCAAGTAAAAAAAATGAACCAGGCAAAGACATTGCATTAATTAATTTTAATGAAGGATGTGCAATTATTCGTCAGCATCCCATGTTTACGGAGCTAATTTATAAAGCTAATATTATACGTAGAGAAGGAAATCAATGTCCACCCAAGGGTTGGGGTGTTGTTACAAGTAATGGCGCCATTCATGTACACCCTACCAGACGTGGTTTAAAAGAAGAATGGGCATATGTACTAGCTCATTGTTTATTACATTTAGGATTTGGACATTTTCAGCAAAAAACAAATTTTCGAGAATGGAATGCCGCATGTAATTATTATATAGCTAAATTTCTCAATGATTTAAAATTAGGACGCGCGCCAGATGAATATAATTTCTCTATAAATGCTTCTACTCGTAATGAAGAAAGCTTATATCAGGAATTTTGTCTGAATGGGATTCCTGGATATAACTTTACTGATATGATTATAGAATCTCCTAAACATAATAATAATTATTATTCAAATCGTAACTTTGACTGGCAAGCAAGCTTAGGCAAAGGTTTAATTCGTGCAGTTACAAGTGCAGTAAATGTAGCAGGAGGACGCGAACCTTATTTGGGAGCAAATATAGAAAAAGATACTCCAGCAAACAGAGCAAAGTCATGGTTCATTAATAGTTATCCTTTATTAGGCGCCTTAGCAGCAAATTTTGAAATTATTGAAGACCCATTAGTTTGTCAACGTTTAGATATTTCGGTAGCTGCCGTTGATATTCAAAATAAAGAAATTTTTATTAACCCTGCTGCTGGACTTGATGACCAAGAATGTCGATTTGTTATTGCTCATGAATTATTGCACGTAGGGTTGAGACATGATATGCGGCGCCAAGGAAGAGACTTTTACTTTTGGAACGTTGCTTGCGATTATGTAATTAATTCCTGGCTAATAGAAATGGGTTTGGGAGAATTACCAAAATTTGGTTTATTATACGACCCTGAGTTAAAAGGTTTATCCGCAGAAGCTATATATGACCAAATAGTGACAGATTTACGTCGCTTCCGTAAACTCGCCACATTGCGAGGTGTAGGACAATGTGACATTTTAGGGGAAGGAATACCTGATTGGTGGACTCATGGTGATGGTATGGAACTAGATGATTTTTATCGTCGTTGTTTAAATCAAGGACTTGTTTATCATCACGAACAAAACAGAGGTTTTTTGCCTTTGGGATTAGTTGAAGAAATTCGTGCTTTAAATCATCCTCCTATTCCTTGGGATGTGGAGTTAGCAAGATGGTTTGATAATTATTTTTCGCCTTTAGTTCAAGTTAGGTCATATGCTCGCCCCAGTCGGCGCCAGTCTTCTACTCCAGATATTCCCCGTCCTCGTTATATACCTGATAGCAGCGCTGAAGAAGGTCGAACATTTGGAGTAATTTTAGATACTTCTGGTTCGATGGAAAGGGAATTATTAGGGAAAGCTTTAGGCGCCATTGCCAGTTATAGTATTTCTCATGATGTCCCTTATGTACGGGTTGTTTTCTGTGATGCGTTTGCTTACGACCAAGGTTATATGGCGCCGGAATCTTTAGCAGAACGAGTTCAAGTTAAAGGTCGAGGTGGTACAGTATTACAACCAGGAATCGATATTTTGGAGAAAGCAGAAGATTTTCCCAAGGATGGACCACTACTAATTATTACCGATGGATTTTGTGACCGCTTACACATACGTCGAGAACATGCTTTTTTACTCCCTGCACAAAGATACCTACCTTTTGTTCCCAAAGGAAAAGTTTTTAGAATTAGCTAATAAACTGTCATCAATTTTGCAGTCTTGTAGCATAGGCATCTTGCCTGTGCGGTGATTATAGTTTTTTACCACAGAGACACAGAGTACACGGAGAGAAGAGAGAAAGAGAGATTTAAAATAGAATTTAGCCCTAAGAAAATAGTTAAACAGTCTTCAGTATAAATCAAAGTTATTTACACCACTTTATGCTTCTACATAGGGAAAAAAGCATAAAGCTGTATCAAAATTACCCTTTATACATATATTGATTCTATAAAAAAGCGCTTTTTTTGCGTTCACGGAGTGTCTCCGGAGGAGAATAAACACGTAAAATATAAAAAACTTAGTAATAATACTGACCTCTCTTACACAAAAATGCTACATTTATTAATTTAATCTCTATTTTTTTGATTATTAACTGGCCTTAACAATGTGTAAAGTCACAAGTTGCCCTTAAAGATTCACTTTAATATATTGTAACTGGCTTACTCGTATAATTTATAAATTTTATTAAGTATTTTTGTTTGATATATAACTATATATATATTAAGATAATAAGTATTTTTGTGTAATACATAACTATATATATATTAAAAGAAATAGTGTAAAATTTGCTCGTAGAAAAAATATGAATGCGTGTTATCAAGCTAAGGGTTATATGGCGCCGGAATATGAACGCAGAACGAGTTCAAGTCAAAGGTCGAGGTGGTACAGAAGACCTTGGTCAACGACAGCAAGGTTTTCAAGCAATTTTCCCATCTCTAACGCGCAGCGCTAGAGCTGATTAGTAAAGAAAACTAATATTCTTTTTGCTTGCAATACAAAAGCACTATGAAGACGTAACAATGCTACCTCTTTATTTGTGTTAGTATACTTAATAAAAAAAAATACAAAAAATATACATTAACTTTAACAATATAACTTACGTACAAGAATAAAGGCTGTAAATATTAATACAAATGTTTGTAGATTTTTTTTCATAAAGGAATGATTATCATTAACTTGCAAATGAATATAATAAAACTTTAAAAATCTGAAGGGAATTTAAATATAAACTTCATAAATCTTTCAAGTAAAGCGAGTAAAAATACAGTTGATGAACAAATAATTGTTCATTTTTGTATTGGAATTGATACAGGGACGCATTTCTGAAAACTGTATATTGTCAAAACATCTAGATATTTATTTTTTACAAGGGAGCATTCATGCAACTCTATACATCTAATGAAATTGAGAAATTTCAAAATGATTTGCCTCATTTGATTCAAACATCTGAATGGATAAGGAGTTTTCTGGCAAGTCCACATTCTGATTTAGGTCGAAGCGGTAAAGTATGTCCTTACATACCTTATTCATTAAAAGCAGACACTATTCAATTAGCAGTTATTCGTCCTCAAAATTATACTGTGCAAGACATAGCAGAAATTATCAAAGGTTATAAAGATATTTTTTTACAAACAGAACCAACTTCTGGAGACGCTTCAATATTTAAAGTATTCTTACTACTTTTCCCTGATGTCAATATTGAAAATACCCCAAATTTAATTGATGACGTACAAAAAAAATTAAAGCCTTTTTTTGTGGAAGCAGGACTGATGCTTGGTGAATTTCATATGCGTAATCAAAGTCCAGGTTTACATAATCCTAACTTTCGTCCTCTTCGTAGTCCCATCCCAATGCTTGCTATTCGTTTCATGGTAGAACCAGATTTACCTTTTCTTAAACTTTCAGGTGATGAACCCCAGGTACGTATTAAATATATTGAAATGTACTTAAAACGTTTTGCCAACAATTTTAAGGACGAAAAAAACTATCACCAAGCAATACAGGCATTAACGACAGCAAAACAAGAATTAAAAGCATTTAATACACTTGTTAGCTAACGCGCGTAGCCAAATCTGACAGAGTGTATGTAAATAAATATACAAAAAAAACTGATTGTGAAAAGTAATACTTTATCCGAAATTGCTCAAAATCACAGTGCATTTTTGCAACAGTGCGTTCACCAAATGTTTGAGATGCAAGTAAAGCAAACTGCTGACTCTGTAGCAGTAGTTTTAGAAGACAAGTTTTTTACTTACTGCGAACTAAACGAACGAGCAAATCAATTAGCACATTATTTACGTTCTCTAGGTGTCAACAAGAATGTGCTAGTTGGAATTTGTGTAGAGCGCTCTTTTGAAATGGTTGTGGCAATTTTAGGAGTTCTCAAAGCTTCTGGTGCCTATGTGCCGATAGACCCAAACTATCCATGTGAGCGATTAAGTTTTGTATTAGAAGATACTCAAATACCAATTCTACTTACGTTAAGTAATTTACTCCCAAAGCTTCCAGCATTGAGTGCGCGGTTGGTTTGTCTTGATTCACAGTGGAATACAATATCTCAACACAGTCAAGAAAATCCAGACTGTGATGCAAGCATTGATGATTTGATGTACGTTATCTACACTTCTGGTTCTACTGGAAAACCTAAAGGTGTAATGGTTCCTCACCGTGGAATTGTAAATCAACTGACTTGGCGCCAGTCAACGTTTGGTTTAACAGCTTTAGATAAAGTTTTACAAAACACATCTTTTAGTTTTGACCCTTCAGTGTGGCAGATATTCTGGCCACTATGCTTTGGAGGACAGTTAGTCTTGCCTCGTGTAGGAGGACATCAAGATAGTGCTTACTTGGTAAAACTCATTGCTCAAGAGCAAATCACCATTACAGCTTTTGTTCCCTCAATGCTGCGAGTCATTCTTGAAGAAAAGGGTATCGAAGCTTGTTCTCATTTACGGCATATTTCTTGTGGTGGTGAAGCTTTACCTACAGAGTTGATAGACCAATTTTTCGCGCGCTTGGGTTTAGATGGAGTGCTACATAACGTTTATGGACCAACAGAAGCATCTATCGATGCCACATTTTGGAAATGTCAGCCGAACATTAATACTAGCGTGGTGCCTATCGGTAAACCTATTTTGAACGCGACTATATATATATTAGATGAGAACTTACAACCAACTTTACATGGTGAAGCTGGAGAATTATATATTGGTGGCGCCGGTTTAGCTAATGGTTATCTCAACCGTCCCGAACTTACTTCTCTTCATTTTATTATTAACCCATTTGGCGCCGATTCAAAAGAGCGACTTTACAAAACAGGAGATTTAGCACGCTATTTACCCGATGGGAATATTGAGTTTCTTGGACGTATAGACCACCAAGTTAAAATTCGTGGTTTCCGTATTGAACTTGGAGAAATTGAAACAACTTTGCTGCAACTACCAAATATCCGGGAAACTGTAGTTATTGCACGTTCAGATGAAGGACGAGAAAAACAGTTAGTTGCCTATATAGTTTTTGAAAAAGGACAAACAATCACGAAGAGTGAAATTCGGAATTATCTTACTTCCAAATTAGCTGTATACATGGTTCCTTCATCATTTGTGATTTTAGAAGCTTTACCACTAAACGCCAACGGCAAAGTAGACCGTAATGCGTTACCTGCTCCTAACAACACACGCGAAGAACTTGAAAAATTTGTTGCACCTAAATCAACTATTGAAATTCAGGTAGCATCCATTTGGCAAGAACTTCTAGGAATTGAGTCAATAGGAGTCTTTGACAACTTCTTTGAGTTGGGAGGTACTTCTTTACTCGCAACACAAATGTTAATCAAAATAGAAAATCAATTTGCAAAAAAACTGCCATTAGCAACCTTTTTGAAAGCTGCGACGATAGAAGAACTTGCAAATATTATTCAAAAAGAGACTCCAGAGATATGGTCAACTATAGTACCTATTCAACCTTATGGAAAAAAGGCGCCTTTATTTTGTGTTCATGGCGCCGATGTTAATGTTCTTGTATTTCAAAACTTTGTAGAATATTTAGGTTCAGAACAACCTGT
>NZ_JBXXZH010000106.1:0-30506 GCF_059640475.1 Calothrix sp. CBUCES-K 9914 | reverse complement strand
ATCGTCAAAGCGTTCATCAGCCTTTTGAATAAGCTGCTTGTAAAACCGTTTCTCACTCACCCCGCAATCAAAATTATTCAGAACATGCGTACTTAAAAGAAGACGGGAGCTTGAAGCATTATTTAATCCAGGGTTTTTTAGCATTCATCAAGCGTTCAAATCCTTCATTTTGAGGAGGACTATCCAGAACACCTTTAGCAGCTTGTGTTGCTGTAAACAGAAATATAGCCAAATTTCAAGAAGTAGAGATTTACCGTAAGGGCGGAGAATGGGGAGCGCATGTTGCCAATAACACCAATACATTTATCACTATCGCTATTGACCATAACCAATTTTTCCAGACATTTACACAATCATAGCTTTTTCTAATTCATATTAAAATTTTTTATATAAAGGAAATACTTGGTATTAGTAGTTACTTTATTGGAGGTGAGAACAAAGCAAAAGCGGTAATGGCTTCGCTGTGGAGTGTTGATGACTTGAGTACAACTAAATTAATGCAGCAATTCTATCAAAACTTAGCAAGCGGTAAAATGACAAAATCAGAAGCTTTGCAAAAAGCACAACTAAGTTTATTACTCGCTAATAACTCGAACAAGAAAGATGTAGATAGAGGTATTAAAATCGAAATTATCCCAGGCGCCTCTTCAAAACAACCGTGCGCTTCTGGTTACTCACACCCTTACTATTGGGCGCCATTTATTTTAATTGGTAATGGGTTGTAGTGGCAACGGATGACTCTAGGATGTAACGGATGGTTTATTTGAAATAACAAGATTTTATCAGATTCCCGACTTCGTAAAAGTTGTCGGGAATCTTATTTATTTTTCAAAACAAATTTGGTAATTATATAGTTGCATTTATACTACATTAATGTTACAAATAAATTATGAGCGCTGTTACATCCGTCTCATCACAATTGTTCATCAAGGGTAAATAAATCATGGCATCAACCGAACAAAACACAGTTAAAGCTTTTATCGACACTGACAAAAATCTTTTAAATATGCCTTCAATGACAGAATATTCGGCGCCGGAACGTGAGCAAATCAAACATACTCTTATTGGTTCACAGCTCGCGGTTACTGGCACTATCCGAGTGTTGCACCAATTAGGTTATGCATCAGTTGGCGACTGGAGTCCACTGTTACCTAGCTCCAACCCAGGTGAATTTATGAGCATACTTGTACGGTCTATTTCAGTTCGATAAAAACAGCTAGGCGCCTATCTTTTTGAGAAGGTGCCTATATTAGAACATACAAATTTACAGTGGCTGGTAAGTGAAAGCGCTCATGAACCGTTGATGCGGTCGGAACTGGGTATTCGATTATTTCAACGCACAACAATCATGGCGCCCTAATTATGTACACCAAGCCATTGATGCTAGTTTACGGTATCTGGAAAAATTTCCAACTCAACTCAAATATAACTATAATAGATAAACGTATGCTTAATAAAAAATAACAGTATGAGCAGTAACCTTTTGCAACGCATTACTTATAATTCCGACATTTGCCACGGCAAGCCTTGTATTAGAGGACTCCGTTATCCTGTAGAATTGATTTTGGAACTACTTAGCGCCGGCATGACAGTTGACGAAATTCTAGCAGATTACGAAGATTTAGAGCGGGAAGATATTTTTGCTGCTCTGCAATTTGCTGTGCGCCTTAGCCAAGTTAAAAGTATACACAAAATTGCCTAATGAAATTTCTGGTTGATGCTCAATTGCCTGTCAGACTCGCACGGTTTCTTGAATCTGCGGGTTATGATACGATACATACACGGCTCTTCCGTACTTAGCGTGCTAAATCTGCTAAAAAATTAGGTTTAAATCCTTGCTGTGCTTATTTTACGTGTTGTATTTAGAGGATGTTTGAAAAGTCAAGCAAGGTATAAATTATCATTCTTCGTTCCGCTACTCGCAACGTAAACGGAGTTTTCCCGAAGGGTAGAATCTAGGATTTCAGACTATACACCGAGATGCTTCGTACCTTCCTTATAATCTCTTTTATTCTTCCTTTGTGTCCTTTGTGCCTTTGTGGTTCATATTTCTTCTCTGTGAACTCTGTGTCTCTGTGGTAAAAATAAAGATGACTGCACAGGCAAGATGCCCGTGCTACAATTACATTCTTTCTAGAACTTGAATACCTAGTAGGGATAAACCAAGTTTTAGGGTACGCGCGGTTAAGTCACATAGTGCTAACCGTGATGTGCGTACAGGTTCTTCTGATTTTAGAACAGGGCAATTTTCGTAGAATTTGTTGTATTTATCACTCAAGTCATACAAGTACTCGCATAAGCGGTTAGGTAATAGTTCTTGCTCAACTGTATTAATTACTTCGCCAAGTTGTAGTATGTGTTTTGCTAGAGTAAATTCTGTTTCTTCGCGTAACAGAATTTTTGCATCGGCGCCAAGTTTAGTAAAATCAATATTACCTTCACGCCCAATACTTTTAACCCGCGCGTAAGCATACAACATATACGGCGCCGTATTACCTTTGAGCGAGAGCATTCTATCAAAGCTAAATTTATAGTCAGTTGTCCGGTTTTGGCTTAAGTCTGCATATTTAACGGAACTTATACCAACTACTTGGGAAGTATGGGCAATAAATTCTTCTGTTTCGTTGTTACCTGCTTCCTTTAACCGCGCTTCTAAGTCATTGCGCGACCGAGTTACTGCTTCATCTAGTAAATCCCGCAACCGTACTGTATCACCTGAACGGGTTTTAAATTTCTTGCCGTCTTCTCCTAATACTAAGCCAAATGGCACATGTACGATTTCTACGTCATCGGGTATCCACCCTGCCCGACGTGCTACTTGAAACACTCCTGCAAAATGGTTTGCTTGTCCAGCATCGGTGACATATACTAACCGTTTGGCGCCTTCTTGTTGTATCCGCTGCCGTAGTGCTGCTAAATCTGTAGTAGCGTAGTTATATCCACCGTCTGTTTTTTGCACAATTAACGGTAGTGGTTTACCTTCTTTGTTAGTAAATCCTTCTAAGAATACTACTTTGGCGCCGTCGGATTCTTCTAATAAACCTGCTTTTTCTAAATCTTCTACAACTGACTTTAAATAAGGGTTATAAAAAGATTCGCCACGTTCGGTCAAGTTAATATCAAGCAAGTTGTATAGAACTTGAAATTCTTTGCGTGACTGTTCGCATAGAAGTTTCCAAGCATGAGTTGTATCTTCGGCGCCTGCTTGTAATCGTACAACTTCTTGCCGCGCGGTTTCTTGGAATTGTTCGTCTGCGTCAAATCGTGCTTTGGCTTTTTTATAAAACTCTACTAAGTCACCAATATCTAAAGCGTTTGCAGTTGTCAACGCTTCGGGGTAAACTTCCCGTAGATAGGTAATTAACATTCCAAACTGCGTTCCCCAGTCACCTATATGGTTTAACCGCAGTACATCATGTCCTTTAAATTCTAAAATTCTAGCGATGCAGTCCCCAATAATTGTAGAACGCAAGTGCCCAACGTGCATTTCTTTGGCAATGTTGGGACTCGAAAAGTCTACTATTTCCCGCTTGGGGTGTTCTGCGGTTGGTACACCTAACCGCGCGTCTGCTTGTATGGCAGCAAGTTGTGCTTCAAGGTATTCTGTTTTCAACCGCAAGTTAATAAACCCTGGCCCCGCTATTTCTGGCGCCTCGCAAATATCTGATACATTGAGTTTATCAACAATTGCCTGAGCTACAGCACGCGGTTGCTGTTTTAACTTTTTTGCTAACGGTAAAGCTAAGTTTGCTTGATAGTCACCAAATTTCGGATTATTTGTCGGTACTAACATCACGTCAGTTCCCGCTAAGTCGGCGCCGAACGCCGCTACCGTTGCCTGTTCTACTTTTGATTTTAGTTGTTCTTGTGTAACGTTCATGTGTATATGTAAGTCTAATTTTTTACCATGCGGTATCTGAAATGCGGTTTTTCCAATATCGCGATACCCGCCTTAGATTAAAATCTAAGGCTAATTGCACAAGTCTTCTAAAGAAGACTAGATAGTTGTAATTTAAGCCTGTTTTGATAGGCTTTTGTCATTTGCAAGAGAAATATAACTATCGGATCGCTCGCGTTGCAGCTTAATACAATTCGCAATCTGACAGATGTATTCTACATGAGAGCAACCAGAAAGCGCGCTTTGTAGTTGCAACGCTCATCAAAGTATGTGTAGCCGGAAATACATCAAATATCCAGCTAGTTTGTGTAAAACCCTTGCGACGGCTGCCTATCTAGTTTTATCGTCTTCGTCGCTTTGTCATAATATACATATATTACAATAACTAGCTTTATATTATAGCATTCTAATTAATTTGTCAAAATAAAGAAATCATCACATCATAACGCAGGTGCGTGAAAGGCATTACGATTACTCAAAAGGTAACGAGAAATTCAATCGGCTCAACGCATCCAAAAGCTTTTACGCATCGGCACCCAATTGTGACAACATCGCAAATCCTGTTTATATAACAAATCAAGCGAGGATATTAGTAGAAATTCGCGTATATAGTACATAAGTTATAAAATAAAAACACGTTAACAAAGGCAGTGTTCTATGATACCCCAGGTCAGTGAAGCCAAAGCGTCTAGAGAAATGGTAATCACTTGGGAAGCATTGCCCGATGGTTTCCGGTTAAAAGACGACCCAGTGGATAATATAGGTCAACCGCTTATAGCTGCGGCATTAAATGAAATTTTAGAACATTTGGGTTTTATTCAACCCTGTATGTTATTTGCCACGAATTTTGGTCTTTGTGCAACGATTAACGGACAACTAGTTATTAAAGCACCCGACTGGCTTTATATACCTTCAGTTTTGCAAGTTTTACCAGACCGTAAAAGTTATACGCCTTACCTAGAAGGAGATGTTCCTGCGGTCGTAATGGAGTTTTTGTCTCATAAAGATGATGGAGAATATTCAGTTAAAAGAACTTATCCACCAGGGAAATGGTTTTTCTACGAGCAAGTTTTGAAGGTTCCTATTTACGCCATTTTTAACCCAGATGGCGGTTTACTGGAATTTTACGAGATGGAAAATGGACACTATGAGTTAAAGCAACCAAATGAGAATGGTCTTTACTGGGTTGCCTCAATGGGTTTGTTTTTAGGGACATGGCAAGGAACAAAGCAATGTCGAACAGGGTACTGGTTACGATGGTGGGATGAAGCAGGTAATTTGTTACCTTGGGGCGTAGAACTTATTGAGCAGATACGTCAGCTTGCCAAACAAAAACGTATTGGTGCGGAACAGGAAAGTCAGCGCGCGGAACAGGAACGTCTACAGAAAGAGCGGTTAGCAGCCTACTTAAAATCTCAAGGTATTGACCCTGATAATTTACCAACGTAATTTCCATTTTTTTAGTTTGTATAAAAGTACCCTTTATGGGTAATGCTGATTACTTGCTTGCTTCGATAAGCTTAAATCGTGATACGGCAATAAATGGAAACATTCTGGTGGTTTAGATAATTGGAAAACTAGTAAGTACTACTCTATATTTGTAACATATCACACATTACAGATTTTCACTTACTAGTTACCAATTTTTCTTTGATTTGTGATTACCGACATGGTTGATTGTTTTGATAGGCGCCACATACTACGATAGTGATAGGATTTTAATTCAGATAAATTATTTGCATGTGTTCAGCACAAACACGTTAATGTGAACCGTGGTTCACATTATAGTAGATTTGAACTTGTAACGACTCGTAAAAAATATAATGGATAGTATGTTAAAAATTTTACAAGCCACATGTAGGAATGGAAAATTAATTTTGAATGAAAAACTTAGTCCAGAGCTAGAGGGAAAAAGCTTAAAAATAATAATTGTTGACTTAAACGAGCCTAATCAAGATATTTTAGATAATGGGTCTAAGTTAGAGCAGTTGTAAGGATTCAGGTTGCCAGCCCGCGTATCCTTTCCAAAAGTTTAAGCGAGTGACCCCCCTCGGGGGGTCACGGCGCCGTAAAAATTAAATAAAAAAGTATGAAATAAACTTAAGAAAAAAGATTCTATTTACTGTAACGCGCACGCTTTAACAAAACGTACATAGTTACAGAAATTTTACCAATAATCAAGGTTGTAATTTAAGGTACTAAAGATGGTGCTTGTACTTTTGGGTTAACAGTTGCTTTTATAGCTTGCTCAAAAAATTCAATTACGGAACGCCCTTGGCGCCGACAAGTTTGTACAACCGTCAATAAATTAGCAGTATTTTGGAACCGCTCTATAGACCGGGAACCTCCACTAACCTTTCTTTTAGTTACAGCTAAACGTAACGTTCGTTCTGCCAGATTATTATCAGGTGGTATATCTGGATGTAGTAAAAAGTACCACCATTGATGTGCTTTGTCTCGCAAAGAGCGCAAAAGCTTGCCTGCCTCGCCTCCCGCTTTATCAATCCATTCATTGATAGAGGATTCGACTTTTACTTTAAACTCAGACCCCCAATTAAAGAAATCCAGAATATCTTGTTCTTGTTGGAAGTTGGCGTAATATTTAAATGCTTCGTCGATTAACTTGACAAAAGTCTCCCCTATTTTTAGGTTGTTCAAACCAGGAAGCTTGATTAATTTTTTGAAGTGGCGTCGTAAATGTGCCAAACATTTCTGTTGGGCTTTTACGTCATAACCGTTATAAACACTATAATCATCAGAACTAAGTACGCCACTATAATTTGAGCCAAGAATCATTTCTAGCTCCGCGCGCGAGCGAGTATCTGCTGCATGGAACAAAGCAAAATCGGTGTTTGCAAAAATCCACAACCATTCTTTTACACCTTTGACAACCCAAGGTGTTTCGTCGGAATGTATATTCGGTTGCGTGTAGAAATTCACGCGGTGAGAGCGATGCTACAAATTTGTATATGCCAGGAAACTCTGCTGAAATTCCTGGTGTTCCCAATGTAGGTTCATAATTACGATGACGAAATGTAATAAAAGTAGATGGGCAACTGGCTGGTAACAAGGGACGTGGAATTCCTAGCAAGTCCCACTCGAACAATTTTTCCTCAAGTTCTTGCAACAAGCGTTCTAGCCAGCCCTCAGCAATTTCAGTGGCTTTTAGAGACGAAAATCCTTTTTGCTCTAAGCTTTCTCTGAATATTCGTTGTAAATTAATAACAGACCCATCTAGCGAAGCATTTGCTAAATCCGCAGCAATTTCCTGAATAATTTGAGCAATACCCATATATATAATATTTTAATTTTAGTTTTCTAATTTAGAGAGAGCATCCTCAACCAAAGTACGTAGTTCAAGTAGGGCAATTCTTAGTGATTCTGGATGCTCCTTAAAAACCTGAAATGTCAATCCATTGACACCTTTCTTCGCTTTTTCAATTTCTGTCTGCCAATCATAACCATTGGTGTTTGAAGTTGCGTCTATTCTTCCCCATGCTTCCTCTATTGTCATTTCATGCCTATCAATTGCTCCTAGTAAATCTAAACGCTTTTTCTCTAATAATTCAGCCAAATATCTCATATGCCGAGGGTCTTTAATACGTCGTCGTTTTTCTTCATCTTCTTCATCTAGAACAATCCAACTATAAAACTGCTTTAAATTATCAGTGTTTTTATACTTGTATTCTCCATCATCATCCCATTCCAACCATTCACGCACAGCTTTGTGCTTATATGCTTCATCAAATAAAGTAAATTGGTCGTTCTGCGCTTTGTCTCCATAGTCCTCATCGTTCCGCATCTGGTTTAGGGCTTTATGAACCCTGTATAACCGTCCAATTGCTTTTCCACTAAGCCCAAATTGTTGCCCTACTTCGGTAAAAGTATTTTTTTCTTCTACTAAACGTGCTACAAGAAAAGCTTGTTGAGCTGGAGACCATTCTTTAATACCCGAAATATGACGAATTCCTTGAAGGCGCCAAGAAATATCGTTTGAACTTCCTTTATATAAAAGTACCTCAATGGTTTGGGTAAGAGCTTTTAACCTCTCAAGATAATCTTCATCAATGCCTTCTTCACTTATTTCACCAACTTCTATTAAACGATGAAGGTCTTTAAGTGCTGACAGACGACGATTTCCTTCTACAACTACATATTTATCACCGTGTCCATTAATTGGACGCACAACAATACGATCCATAGGTAAGAAACCATTACGGAGAATACTGTCACGTACTTCTTTCACTCCAAAAAAATCAACCATTCTTTTGAGAGTTCTCTCCTGAATTTTTGGGTCTGGAATTTTGAACTCAGGAGTTGGTTTATCACGTTCAGTTGAAAACCTCGGATTATTTGGGTCTAAAAATAGTTCGCCTAATGGTATCTTGCGTGCTTCTAATTCATCGTTGTACATATTATTACCTTAAACATTCACATACTTAACCAAAAAAGTATACTTGATTGATTTTAACCTAAGTGTAATTCATTAGATGAAGATGACCGCACAATTGCTATCCAAGTGTTATGTCGTAAGATGAAGCCTAGTTCCTGTAGAGTAAATTACAAAGATAACACCTGTTATAATGTTAAATTCAATACATTTAAACTAATAAATGTGAACCCTGGTTCACATCGGGGTACCAGTTGCGCTCGTGACAATATAAAACTACTGCAAGGGCGCTGTTCTTGCTATTTAAGAGCAGCGAGTCCTAAGTGCGTTGCTAGCTTTTTTTTGCAAAAGTGGCAAATTTCTGATGCACAGTCCTATACCAATGTCAAACTAAGTAATGGAAAGTTTGGCTTGCCACCATGCTGTTTGTAACCAATAATTTATCCGTTATATCCGTTGCTAACTAATCTATAAGGACTGAAGTCCTTACTACAAATTATCCGCGTAACTGTGCTATCATTTCGGCTGGACTCCAATACGCGCGCGTCGTTTGTATTTTACCGTTATCGTTGATCTCAAAAATGGTTATTCCTTCAAAGATAACGGTTTTACCTGTTTTACTGGCGCCTTGCGTTTTCCATTTTACTGCTGCTGAGTTGCCTGCTATGAATATTGACTCGGTGGTTGTAGCTAAGTTATCAAATACTGTCTTGAGTCTACCAATGAATTCTCCAAATCCTTCATGTACTTTTGCTGGTGGTTCTCCTACTGGGTCGTGACTTATTGCGTCTTCTGCAAAGTTTGTAAGTACTCCTTCTGTATTCATTGCGGCTAAGTTAGTATAATATGAGGCAATGATGCTTTTTATTTGTTCTGGAGACATTTTATACTTCCTTGATAAATATGCATAAGAAACAGAGTTTCTTACGGAAATGTTGTTGTAACAATGAAGATTTTACACAAAAACCCAGTTTCTTTAGAATATGATTCCACCACAAAAAATATCAAACTTGAAATTTTCAACTTTTGTATCTCTAGTTAGTTGGGGATATGTTATTTTTTTTGCTTTATGGATTTTATTACGGTTGGCCTTCTTTGACAGCTTTTGGTGGTTAGCAATTATCAATACTGTTGCACTATATATTTTTGTGCCGTTGGTTTTGTTACTGCCGCTTGCTTTATTATGGCGCCAGTGGAGAGCGTTTTTACTGCTTTGTTTTCCGCTTGGTGTTTTCATTGCGTTTTACAGTCCGTTGTTTTTACCACAGTCACCTATAGCAGCATATGAACGTGGTCAGCAGCAAATAACTGTGATGACTTTTAATATGCTGTTTAGCAATACCGATTATGATGCAATTGGCAAGATGATAAAAGCGTCGGCGCCTGATATTGTTGGTATACAAGAAGTACCACCGAATGGTGATGCTGTTTGGATAAAGCAATTTTCATCTGAATATCCTTATTATGCTTTTCGTCCAGTTGAGGAAGGTCATAATGTTGGTATAATTAGTCGCTTTCCACTCAAAGATGTGACTATGCTATCAAATCCGCCGATGCGACGCGCGTTATCGGCTACAGTTAGTTTTGATAATAAGCCTTTACAAGTAATTGTTTCACACTTAACACCTAATTATCCTAGTAATGAATTTATTAAGTTTGCACGTGAATGGTATACTCGCCGTGCAAATGAAGTTACTTATATACGCAGTTTAATCCAACAACGGCGCCTGCCCACAATTATGTTATGCGATTGTAATTATGTGGATACATCCCAAGCTTACGCGCGGACACACGAAGTTATGCAAGATACTTTCCGCGAAGTCGGTTGGGGGTCTGGACATACAATACGCGGTCAGTACTTCCGTCCCGGACGAATTGATTTTATTTGGTATACTAAGGAACTTAAACCTGTTGAGGCTTGGGTTGCTGAGGGTGGAGGTTCTGACCATTTGCCTGTTGTAGCAAGGTTGAAAGTGTGATAAGACATGACGGACAGGCAAGATGTTTGAAGGACAGGCAAGATGCCTATCCTACATTTTCATGCTTAGGTCTAGCCATTTTGATTGTGTGACTGGTGCGCTGGTGGATATATAATCTATTCCTGTTTCTGCTACACTGCGTATTGTTTCTAAGGTGATGTTACCGGAGGCTTCGATTTTAACGCGATTATTTTGTTGGCGTATCATTTGTACTGCTTTTTTCATCATTTCGATAGGCATGTTATCGAGCATAATAATGTCGGCGCCATGTAGCAATGCTTCTTTTACTTGGTCTAATGATTCTGTTTCTATTTCGATGTTGAGGGGATAGGGTATTTGAGAACGTACTTTTTTGATGGCGGCGCCTATACCACCTGCGGCTGCAATATGATTATCTTTGAGCATCACCGCATCATCTAAACCCATACGGTGATTAATGGCGCCACCTATTTGTGTTGCATATTTCTCTAGAATGCGTAATCCAGGTGTTGTTTTACGTGTATCTACTAACCTTACAGGCAAATCTGCTATTTTTTCTACATATTGTCGGGTTAAAGTGGCAATACCACTCAAGCGCATAACTAAGTTTAATGCAACTCTTTCTCCCGTTAATAGCGCGTCCATTGAACCATGTATCCGCGCGATAACTAAACCCCGTTCGCAATACTGCCCCTCAACTGCAAACGGTACAAAGCTAACTCTTTCGTTTAATAAGTGAAACACTCTTGCTGCTATAGGTAAACCAGCAACTACCCCTGTGGCTTTAACTATCCATTCTGCCTGTCCTTCAACAGTATCAGCTAAAAATAGACTTTGCGTAGTTCGGTCTCCTCTACCAATATCCTCTAGTAACCAGGTAGAAAGCATTTTATCAAGGACGATAAAAGGAGGTAATGCAGCAGTTGAATTGATCATAGTCTGGGTGTGAGGTAAGGGAACTGAAATATAGCCGGTAAGCATTGAGCCATTTTGTAGGAAAAGCTTCTTTCTTAGGAAACAATTTTAATTGCAACCTTAAAAATAAGCACTAAGCAACATTTTACATAGTAACGATGTAAATGTATTTTTTTCCAGAATGAATAGTTCAAGCCTGCTGTACATAGAAAAATTGAGTAGTTAAATTTACTAACTTTTCCCATTAGTAACTTTATCTACTCAATATGTGTAAAACGAGAAGGATATTTTTTGATATATTTGTTTATATATTTGTAAGGTGGGCATTGCCCACCATACTATTTAACCAACATTGGCTTTTTTGCGTTGACGGGCGCCGAACATACCAGCAACAGCTAATACACCTAAGCTGATAACAGTGCTGGGTTCAGGAACACTTGCACGCATTGCAACACCATCACCAGTGTTAGAAAATCTGCTGTCTGGACCAGGGTTGCCAAGTTGAATTTCAAACGAGTTTACGTTTTTGATGGTGATTTGCTGTATGTTTCCATCGGCGCCAGCAGCAGCTATAATTTCAGGAGTGAGAGCCTTGCCGTTAACTTTCAAAATTCGGGTCATATCTTTGTCTTCGACATCGAACAAGTCAAAAGTTACAGAAGCAACTGTTTTATCTAAGAAGTCAAACAAGAATCTACCAACTTCTAATTGACCATTCTCAAAAGTTTTACCATCTGCAAGCATTGCAACAGGACGGAACCAGGTTTGACCCGCAGGTGTATTAGTACCTGCATCTTTTGTTCCAAATGTAATGCCAAGTCCGTAAGTATTTGCAGTGTTGCGGTCATCAACAAACAAACGGCTTAAACCAAATTGAGGACCTTTACCATCAAAATCATAATCTAAGCTGGTAACTTTATAGGTAAAAGGTGATTGAACAGCATTAGTAGTATCAATACAGTTGGTCACATCAATACAGCCAAGATTTGTTTTAATTTCACCTTCAACACTAGGAACTAACTGAGTTGCACTTGCGGTGGAAGCGAAAGTAAGAATACTGAAACCGAGTGTAGCTGCTGCGAGAATTTTGGCGGAGTAAGAAATTGCTTTTTGCATGGTTTGGTTTTTAACTTATTACGTATTTATTCAGTTCATCAATCGGTTACGCTTCTGCGTGTTTTTCCCTTTCGATATTTGTATAGTATTTCTTGCTAAGTAGAATCGTCATCCCTTTTCTACAAGGTTTACTTGAAGTTGATACTGGTAACAAATTTTGGAAAATCACACAATTTATATGTGCTTTTTAATAGCAGTATATAAAAAATATTTGTCACAAAAGTTCGCGGGTAACTACATATTTTCGCTGGTAATAAGTAAATTTTTATGGGTAGTATTTAAAGTTTTATGGAAGCAAGTAATCTTGAATATGAAGAGTGATTGTACTGCTTTATTACTACCAAGATATCATTGTCCGAAATGCTTGTAAATGTGACACTTTATAAGGTGGTTCAGTGCTAGGTGGTTGTTTTTGAGTATTGTGGAGTACTGAGTAGGTTATATTTTTTACCACAGATTCGCAGAGGGCACAGAGAGGAGGTGCATTAGTTTAAGGCGCCTGGAAATAGTTTGTTGATGTATGATGAGAAAGCTTTATAGCCTATGTCTATGAGTCAGCAACTATTTAGTAAAGTCAAATTTGGATTTAAGCCTAAGCACCAACCTATTCGTCGCACTCCTACGCTGTTACAGATGGAAGCGGTTGAGTGTGGCGCCGCTTCTTTGGGTATGATACTTGCATACTATGGTCGAATTGTACCGCTGGCTGAGTTGCGTCAAGCTTGTGGGATATCACGGGATGGTAGTAAGGCTTCTAATATTATTAATGCGGCGACTCAGTATGATTTACAGGCGAAGGGTTTCAAAATTGATTTAGAAGGGTTACGACAAGTTGCTTGTCCTAATATAGTGTTTTGGAATTTTAACCACTTTCTCGTTGTTGAAGGTTTTAGTAAAAAACAAGTTTTTCTCAATGATCCCGCAACCGGGCGCCGCGCGGTTTCTCACTCGGAGTTTAGTGCAGCGTTCACTGGGGTTGTACTGGTATTTGAGAAAAGTCCAGAATTTAAAAGGGGTGGACATAAACCTAGTTTGTTTTTGGCGTTGTCCTCCAGGTTGAAAGGTAACTACTGGTCGCTGCTTTACTGTGTACTTGCTGGCTTTTTTCTCGTACTGCCGGGTCTAGCAATGCCAACGTTTTCACAGTATTTTGTAGACGAAGTGCTTATTCACAAGCAAGAAGAGTTGGTACGCCAACTTATATTTTTGATGCTGTTTACTGCTTTGGTTAGCGGGTTATTAACTAGATTACAGTTACAGCTACTGCGACGGATGAAGATAAAACTGTCGATGGCAATGTCGAGTAAGTTTATTTGGCACTTGCTGCATTTACCCGTCAGTTTTTATGACCAGCGGTTTGCTGGAGAAATTAGCAGTCGTATCCAACTTAACGACCGTCTTGCAAGTTTACTTTCTGGAAAACTCGCAACAACGGTAATTTCTGCTGTTATGGTTTTGTTTTATGGTCTTGTTATGTGCCAATATGACTACGTGTTAACACTGATAGGTGTTGCGTTTGTTGTAGTTAATCTTGTCGCTTTGCAGTGGGTAGCAAGCTTAAGGGTAGATACAAATATTCGCTTAATGCAGGAACAAGGTAAAGTTAGCGGGGTAGCGATAGCAGGGTTACAAAGCATGGAAACCCTCAAAGCTTCAGGTTTAGAATCAGACTTTTTTACTCGTTGGGCTGGATATTATGCTAAATCTATCAATGTCCAGCAAGATATGGATAGTCTCAACCAAGGTTTAGGAACTTTACCCGCGTTTTTAACTGGTATCACTACAATGTTACTCCTATGTGTTGGCGGACTGCGTGTTATGAGCAACGACTTAACTATTGGCGAACTTGTAGCATTTCAATCTTTGATGCAGCAGTTTATGCAACCTGTTAACCAGTTAGTTAGTTTAGGTGGAGATTTACAAGAACTCGAAGGTAATTTAAATCGACTTGATGACGTTTTGCAGAACCCAACAGAAAGTCCGGGGGAAGCAAAGGGGATGAGGTCGCTTATTCTCGATAATCCTAAACTTGAAGGATATCTTGAACTCCGTAATATTACCTTTGGTTATAGTAAGACGGCGCCAGCTTTGATTGAAAATTTTAGTCTTTCACTCAAACCAGGACAGCGTGTAGCTTTAGTAGGTGGTAGCGGTTCCGGAAAATCCACCATTGCTAAACTTGTAGCTGGGTTATATCAACCTTGGTCGGGTGAAATTTATCTTGATGGCAAGCCAAAAAATCAGATACAGCCTCAAGTTTTGGCAAATTCCATTGCTACGATTGAGCAAGAGATTATGTTATTCGGTGGTACTGTACGTGATAACTTAACTTTGTGGGATAGTACCATTCCCGATAGTAATTTAGTACAAGCTTGTCGTGATGCTGCGGTACATGAAATAGTACAATCTCTACCAGGTGGGTATAATGCAGATTTATTAGAAGGCGCCACAAACCTTAGCGGAGGACAGCGACAAAGGTTAGAGATAGCACGCGCGTTAGTTAATAATCCATCTATATTATTAATGGATGAAGCGACAAGTGCGTTGGATACAGAAACAGAGAAGATTATTGACCAAAATTTACGTCTACGAGGTTGTACCTGTTTAATTGTCGCCCACCGCTTAAGTACAATTCGTGATTGTGATGAGATTATTGTGTTGCATCGCGGAAAAGTAGTGCAGCGAGGAACGCATGATGATTTGAGTAAAGTTGAAGGCTATTATTTAGAACTGATTAAAAGTGAAGGTGGGACTTTAGAATAGCAGCATTAAGCGTGGCAATATCATTAGCTAATCAATCTTCTAATTCAAAAACACACAAGCAAACCGAATCATCTCAAATAACTATGAAAGCAAACGTAATCTACTATTAGTAATTCAAGGAACTATAAATGCGGTAGAAACAGTTACTAAAAAACTCATACAGGTGCCTGCTAATTAGTCCATAGTATAATTTATACAGTATGAGGTAATTACTGTGAGCGACCAGTTACAAAATACACTGCGAACGCTGATTAAATCAGGCTGGCAATCGAACCCAGTCATGCATATACTTATCAACGATTATGCTAAATACCACGCCGCACTTGTTATTATTGCCGGGTTGTTCACGTTGGTTTTAATATCGCTTAACGTTGTCTTTTGGATTAAATTTAAGAAAATACCTAAGACAGGTAAATTCAAATGGACATTTGAAAAAAAAGTATATTTCTTTTTTGGACTCCTGAGCGGTATTGTGGCTCTCTTTATAGCTCTTATCGTTACGGTGAATGCCATAACTACGTTTAATCCACTACACGGGTTTTCACTACTAATAGACGAGCTTACTCCCTCAAGCCATAGCGCACAATTGCACCAAGCCTATAATGATTGGATACAATCGGGCAGCAGTACTATCCCTACCCTTATCGAACAGCGTATCAGAAGGCGTGTTACATTCCATTCCACAAAAGCTATTGTTTGTGGCATTCTGTTAATCGTGTTCACGGCGCCTTCTATATATCTCTGGAGTACTTTAATTAAAAGGCGTAACGCAAGCAGAACACAATGGAGGCTCAAAGAAAAAACATTTTTTATTGCTGGAATGGCTACGGTCGCCCTTTCTCTACTTATGATGATAATGGTTGTAGCTAACCTACAAGGGGCAGTTGCACCTATAACACTGACGTTGATTTTTGGTTGAATGTTATAGGCGCCGGAAATATAAGAATATAGTTATCCTTGCTCCTGCGTCATTTTATGCGTATCTACAAGTTCGGTCATGTGCTACTGACGTTTGTCATTGCCACAACTTCAACCCCTATACTATTAGCGAATGACGCATCGTTGTGGGAAATGCAGGTTTTAGCACAAACAGTGGATTCATATGCGGAAATACCTGTTTTTAGCTGCTCGGTTAGCCAGTAAAATTAAAAATTATATGATGTAAAATAATAGATACCCTTATCTCTTGTAAAAGTTTTACTGGTTGTAGACACTCAAACATTAAGGAATTTTATAATGCAATATTGGACTTTTCAAGCTAATCCTAAATATAGCATTATTAAAGATGCGATACGTAACCTAGATAGTATTTACTGGCTAGTAACTCGGTACACTAAACATATTAGACCATCGGATAATGTTTTAATTTGGATTGCTGGCAAAAATGCAGGAATTTATGCAACTGCTGAAGTAATCAATATTCCTAGGTTTATGGATGAACCTCCAGATATTGATATCTGGACAATGCCTATACGTGCAAAAGCCAGGTTTTACACTCCAGTAAAGTTTACTCAAAAATTCGTTGATAACCCATTATTAAAAAATAAATTACGATTTGATTCTGTGTTACATAAATTACAGGTTATACAAAGACCATTAGGGACAAACTTTTCTGTTACTCACTCCGAATGGGAGCGAGTTCAAGAATTAATAACGAACGTTTGAAATTGAGTCAACTAAAAATACTATACGTATCGTTTTTATATTTTACATTCATTTGTAAATTAGAATCAAACATTTCAGTACATCCAACAATTTCCTTGGAATTACTATTTAGTTCGACTGCTTGGGCGCCTTGTACTGCAATTGTTCCTAAAATACATAACAATGCAGTGAAAGATAAAGTCTTCATAACACACTCCATAATTATCAGTGACAATTGAAGTGTGTCCTAATCAACTGCTCACTTTCTATACCAAAACCTGTTTAATTTGTAGTCATTCTTTAATCAATGTTGTTGATCGGTGCCCATAATTATGTACTATTTTTTGAGAAACGTTTAAATATGAAGATTTAATTGGTAATGTGTTATTGAACAATTCTTGGGAAGTAGCAATGACTATATCAATGTACCAAGCTTCAATACCTGTATGTATTCGCACATTGAATAACTTAGTAGGTATTTTAGAAAAAGGCGCCGCACATGCAGGAACAAAAAAATAGACCCATCAGTATTGGTCAATTTTCGTTTGTTCCCAGATATGTTTCCATTATCAAGACAAGTACAAATTGCTTCTGACATAGCAAAGAGAGGCGCGGCACAATTAGCAGGAGTAGAGGCACCTTCCTTCGAGGATAAGGAAACAACATTTCCTGAACTTATCGACCGTACTAAAAAAACTATCTCTTATTTAGAAACATTGAAGCCCGAACAATTTGATGGTTCAGAGGAAAGAACAATTACTTTGCAAGCTGGTGGTAACACCATTACTTTCCAAGGAATGCCTTTTCTATTGTATTTTGTCCTACCAAATGTATATTTCCATGTTACAACAGCATATGACATTCTTCGACACTGTGGCGTAGAACTTGGAAAACAAGATTTTTTAGGCAAAGCTTAACACGAATCATTTCTAACAGTATTAGCTATTTGTAGCTATACCATTGTGAGTACTAACTCCAGTGTAGGCGGATTTCGGTATTTATTGGACTTTCCCTAATATCCTTACATATATACAGGCGCCGATACTACATTTATAACTGTTCAGGCGCCTGTCCCAAGCGCGTCAAAGCACTTCCCACATCGTAGAATTTTAAAAATCGACAAAATTTAAGAATCAATTGCGCCAAAGTGTAGTAGCCTAATAAACTACATGCAGACGGAATTTAAATTATGCAGCTTTGTCTAGCAATACTCGCAAACGCGGGTGGAGTAGGAAAATCTACACTCAGTGTACATTTAGCGTATGAAGTTAGTCGTCAGGGTTTCAAAGTAGCACTTTTAGACTTAGACCCTCAGAGGTCATTAAACGTATTTTGTGGACTAGAAGGCACAGAAGCCTCAGAAACAATGGCACAAGTATTATCCAAAGATTTTAAGGGCAATTGGAAACTGGCGCCAGTGTGGGACTCTGAAGGAGTTGAAGTTTGTCAAGGACATCCAACAGTAGCAGAAATTGCAAATGATTTAGTAATTCGCAAACGAGGAGAATATACATTAGCAGATAGATTAAAAAAATACCCCTTACCACACGATTTGATTATCATCGACTGCCCAGCTACATTGGGAATGTTAACAGTAAATGCGTTAGCAGCCGCAACCCATGTATTAGTTCCTATCCAATTAGAAATGAAAGCAATTGCAGGTTCTGCGGAATTAGTTGAGTGGTGTGTAACAACAGCAGATGAACTACAACTGGAACCAAGACCACCAATATTAGGATTTGTACCTAGCATGTACGATTCTAAAATAGCGATGCACCGTCAATATCTTGACCAACTCCCAGACATTGCTGCACAGTTAGAAATCAAGTTATACCCAGCGGTTCGTAATTCAAACGAATTTAAGAACGCTAGCGCATACGGAATACCAATACAAAAATGGCGCCAGTTACATCCAGCAGCCAAAGATTTTACTAAAATTGCCAGCGATGTAGTTAAATTAATCAAATCTAAAAAGTAAGGAGTTTATGTAATGGTGCGCGCGTTACCAACTATTAATAAAAAGTTTGAGGGAGCGGTTCAAAAAACCGAACAGGAGAAGAAAATTGCTGAACTGCAAGCAGAAGTAGAACAATTACGTGCCGCAGGGAAGGAGCCTCAACTCGAAGAAGAAATAGAAAAGTTACGCACTCAAATACAGCAATCATCAGGAGAGGTAGAAATAGATGTTAATTTAATTGAACCAAATCCTAATCAACCACGACAGACAATTACTGGCGCCTCTATTCAAAACAAAGCGCGGTTACTCAAAAAGCATGGTCAAATAACATCGGTCATCTTAGTACCATATAAAGATAATCGTTATATGTTGCTCGATGGGCAATTACGATGGGAAGCCGCACGCGTTTTAGGATGGAAAACAATACGCGCCGTAGTCGTACCTCAACCTCAAGATTTAGAACAGTCGTCATTGTTAACATTCCTAGGTTTTGAAGACTTAAATCCTTTGGACAAAGCAGAAGCTATTGTTCGCGAAATAGTAAAAACGACTGATTTTGAAGAAGATGAAATTTCTACAACACTAGCTACGGTCTTAAAACGCATTGAACGTGATGGAAAAATTAAAGAACTAGCAAAGTTAATCGATGTTAGTAGCTCAGAACAGCAACAAGGTTTAACTGATTTAAATGTGCAAGGCGCCGACCAAGATATGTTTTTAATTTTACTTGAACTCGGCTTAAATCCGGTTTCTTTCCGAACTAACTTGATGCCGATGTTATCACTAACCCAAGACCTCAAAGATGCAATTAGGTCTGATGGATTAAAAGGCGCCCATGCTTTGGCATTATCCACACTCACGGCAAAAGCTCTGAAAGTAGAGGATTCGGTTGCATTACAAGAACGTGCGCGCGCAACCAGTGAGGTATTGGACAAAAATTTAACAGTACCAGAGACACGTGAGCTTATTAAAGAAATCAAAGCAAAGTATTTTACTTTAGAGAAAACTGAATCAAAGGAGGTTAAGGTTGTGATGCAAAAAATTAATACTATTACTGAGGAAATTATAAAAGGCGCCAGTACCGAACAGCTTGCTGAACTGAAGGAACTATTGGAAGCAAAATTAGCTTTGATCAGCGCGCTTATCTAAAGAAAGAAGGAAGATTTTCTTCCTCCTTACTGCTCATAAGTACTCGGTGCCAATCTCAATGACGCTATCTGTGGTATATACCCTGAGATAGTTATATTATTATTTAATAATGCACCCTGTAGAAAAATAATCAAGCTGGTTGTTTTGTCATTTAAACCAGCTTATTTTTTATCTATTAGATCAAAAGTGCTAAAGGCACCGACTCCAGTTATTCCAAATAGTTACTTCTAAGCACCGCTTCTAGATCACAAATTAAGTATTACACTGTATATTTTTTTGATTACTACACATACTAGTTCTGTAAAACAGCGCTTTTTTTGCGTTCACGGAGTGTCTCCGGAGGAGAATAAATACTTAGGGTTTGCTGAAAAACTCCACAAAATTAATCTAGATGCGCTCACAGTACACAAAATGGTTGTTTCGGAGGTTAGCTTACAAATCAAGCCCTCATTTTTCCACCCAAATGCACGGATTCTTGCGTGACCGCCTTTCTTATGTTTTTTGTTTATCCATACTCTCTTTACGTGTACGCATATCAAAAACGGTCAACATGGCGCCAATAAAATCGTTCACTTTTTTGAAGGATATCCCGCAAGCCCTATTGTTGGGAAGTTAATTGAACACGTATTGTAGGCAAATATTTTAGTACTTATGTTCGTAGTAAAATGACTGGGTGGGAAAATCATTCAAATTATCTTTGTAGAATTATCTTATGGTTAAAGTTGTTACCATCAACATTCTGTTTGACATGCACTGCTGGGAGAAACGAAGTAAACTTCTCGTTGATGACCTTAAAGCAATAAATGCTGATTTAATTGGATTACAAGAAATTAATATTCAAGAACAAACAGGTCATTGGTTAGCACAACAGCTAAATATGCCTTATATGTACTTAGTTCCTTATCAAGAGCGACCGTATAAACTTGGCCCTGAATATGGAATAGCTATACTGAGTCGATACCCGTTCGTTTTAGAACAACAGCTTAATTTACAGAGTCAAGGGCGCCTTGCTCAATACGTACAAGTTAATATAAACAATCAACCATTGATATTTTGTAATGGACATTATTACTGGCAACCCGGCGCCACTCCTGCACGAACACAACAATTTAAGTTACTTGTAGATTGGTTGAGTACACTATCTTCATTACCAATAATTGCTGTTGGAGATTTTAATGCAACACCTGACACACCGGAAATAACATTCATGCGTAAGCATTTTACTTCAGCTTATGCAGCATATCACGGTCAAGAACCTGAATATACTTGCCCTACACCTTTAATCAAAACTAAAAAGAATTTTTCCCGCACAATTGGGCGCCGTGTAATTAATCTATTAACAAATCGTAACATTTCACCGTGGCGCGGAACGCTTGATTATATATTTATTAACAAGCATTTACAAATTCATAACTGTGAACTGATATTTACTAAGTCGGCACCTGATAATCAGCAAATTTATCCATCTGATCATTTTGGGATAGCTGCCGAACTACAAATACAAGATTATAAGTTAGGTAAAGTTACTATATAACTATAATAATTACTTCATGGCTATATAAATAGTAAAAACAGTAAAAACAGAAACCCAGTTTCTAAAAAATATAGCAACATGAGAAACTCTACAGGCGCCTTCTTAAAACCAGACGTTAAAGCTGCTTTCGCTGAATTTATAGGAACCTTTTTCCTAACAATGGCTGCACTGCTGGTTGGTACACCTTATGCAGTTGGTCTGACTCTTGCATCGTTTGTTTATGCAGTTGGAAGCATTTCAGGCGCCCACTTAAACCCAGCCGTTACTATTGGTCTACTTGTAAATCGAAGTATTACCGCTAGCACAGGTACACTATATATTGCGGCGCAAATTCTTGGTGCATTGTTAGCACGCTCGTTAGGTAATTTAGTCGGTGTTTTGGCGCCGTATTACTTTGCAGCAAACAGCTTGGCAGAATTCGTTGGTTTTGGTATTTTGATGCTGACGGTTATATCAGTGTATGAGAAAAATGTTCCCGCATCTGGTAGCGGTATTGCTATAGGTGCAGCATTGACTGCTGGATTACTGATTAGTAAAGGTATATTAAATCCAGCAGTTGCAATTGCTATGAATCAAACACTGTCAGGTGCTACTTGGGCTACAACGCTAAGTGGTATTGTGTTTACTGTACTATTTAGAATTTTTGTTCATAGACCTCAGACAACATTATAAAAGTAGGGTCGTCAGTGACGACCTTACTGGTGGTTTAGTTTTTGCCTAAGACTTCTTTTTTAGTTGAGTCTATGCTTTCTACTAGTTCTTTGCGAGCAGAACCGTTAAGTAAGTAACGGTAAGCAAACCAACCAGTGTAACCCATCCCTATTAACTCAAAAATTGGTTTTACTAGGGGAATACTATTGATGGCGCCTAATACTGCCAACCCGACACGAAGTACAACAATACTGACTACGAGTGCAACGAAGCTAACAACAGGGAGTTTATACTCTTGATAGAAGCGATTAACGTTGCTTGGTAGTTCTGCGAGAAAATTAGAAGCTTGCTGAGTAATGCGCTGCACTTGGCTATTGACTTCAGAAGTTGGTTCATTTTGAAGCTGGTTCAGGTATTGTTCTTGTTTGGCTTGTTCTTGAGTTTCCATAACTGACTCCTTTGTTCTAGTTTTTGTTCTACTTTTATGTCTACTATTGGTTGTTAACTATTCTAGTCTTAACATTAGCTACGATAACTTTCATCTCATCTTGACTTAAACTTGACTTAAATATGTACTCACCTGATTGCAATAATCACATTTCTCTATATTGGAATAAAATTATCATCAACCGATTGTATGAAGTACTATCTCTCAAAAGTCAGAATGTAACGCTATATAACTTACATTGAATGCTAGAGTTTAGTCACATTTTTTCACAATATTAAACCATACTAAACGGCGCCGAAACTTGTATATAATCAATGCTTATTTAGTACTTTAGTCCTATTATCATATAATTGTAACTTGCTTGCGAATGCTAGAAACTAGTCACATTTTGATAGTAAATAACTATAATCGAATTTAAAAAACATATATAAAAGCTAACTATTTCAATAATATTGATTACCTTACATGCTTATGCAGTAAATAACAGAAGCAAATGTTAATAAATATTAAGAAGATTTTATATCTATAGATAAGAGGGCATTCATTCTCTAGAAAGATGGCGTTTAGTGTTTTCGCTATTTAATATTGTTATTAAATAACCCTAGAGAAAATAACTAATGACACTCCATAGAATTAGCGATTTCGACACCGACTACCATAATACAATTCAAGGTAAAGACATCAAAGGAATGAGTGTCTATAGCCAAAGCAGTGATGATAAAATTGGTATAGTCAGTGATATTATAGTCGATGATCAAGGACAGTTCCGTTATCTACTTGTTGATTTAGGCTTTTGGATTTTTGGTAAGAAAGTATTACTTCCCCTTGGTCGCGCTCAAGTTGATTCTTCTACAGAGCGTGTATATACTGCATTAACAAAGCAGCAAGCGGAAAACCTACCAGAGTTTAAGGATGATACTGTATTAGACTACGACTACGAAGAACGAGTACGTGGAGTATATCGTACACCATCACTTGATGCATCGGCGCCTCTCGGTACTGCCTCAGTAGGTACAGTTGGACGTACAACCCCAACTTATGACCGTAATACTTATAACTACAGCCAAGATGCTGATTTGTACGACACCAGCGTACACAATGATACAACTATTAGACTTTATGAAGAGCGCTTAGTTGCTAACACGAAGCGTCGTAAAGCTGGTGAAGTTGCAATTGGTAAGTATGTTGAAACAGAAACCGCGCGTGTTGCAGTACCAATTGAGAAAGAGCGAGTAGTTATTGAGCGTGTCACACCCGCAGATGCAGGTAGAGTGGTTACTCCCGATGCAGCAGCATTCCGTGAAGGTGAAGTAGCACATGTAGAAATTTATGAAGAAGTTGCTGACATTCGTAAAGAAGCGGTAGTACGGGAAGAAGTTCGTGTCAGAAAAGTTGTAGACCATGAAACAGTCGAAGCAACTGAAACAATTCGTCGCGAGGAATTGGATATAGACACCAACAATCAACCTATCACTAACAAAACAGACCGCATTTAATCAAAAATCTTAAAAACTATGCAACATTATCAAGGAGGTAAAGCATGAAAATACTTCAAAATTTCCGTCGTATTTTAGTAGCATTCGCATTAGTGCTACTATTAACAACTACTACTGCATGTACCTCAGTACAAGCAAAACAGCCAACATCGCAATTACCTGGAACTACAAGTAATTACTCACAGTTAGAATTGGGTAATACTGCACAAGGTCAAGACTTTGGTAACTGGGTAGTATCAACAGCAAAAGGAATCGTTTCTGATGCTTTTGTACGTGACAACAACAAATTAGGTGTTGTAATTTCACCTCAAGTTCGTCCCACAGATGTAAAACCATTGGCAAAATCTTTAGTACAAGGTTTCCACAAGAACTTTCCAAATCAGGATTTGACGGTTTTAGTGTATGCACCTGACAAGAAGCTGATTTTGACAGCGAAGTATGATACTCAGTCAAATCAAATCGCATACAACTCGTAAAACGATTTTGATTGACTTCAAACTGAACAAGAAGCTAGTTGACGATACAAAATTTGAATGAAGGGAGAAACAAATGTCTAGCAGCGACCAATATAAACGTCAAATCATGAATGATTTGGCACAAGGAAATACAGAATCTCTTGATGACGCTCCTTCTGACCCTTCGAGAGAGTATCAGAACTTTGACGAGTTTGCTCAACGTTCTACACACCAAGAACGGCGCCAGTTATTCGGTCGTATCGACCACAACCAAGTGCCTCCAAGCCAGATGGAGCCAGAACTCAAGAAAGCAATTGAAAAGATTCAGCCCTCGGAAAGAGATGATGTCGCGCGTTCATTCTTCAAGCACCTTAAAGAAAGAGGACTTGACGACCGTCATTTAGAGAAGCAATTGGGTCTTTCTACTCACAACCCCAACCGGATGAGTGCTGATGATGTTTCTAAGCTTGCATCCTTCACATACCATAACCATCCTGACCTCTTCCGTGAGGTAATGGCAGAACAACCTGCAATCTTTAAGTTCCTCAGCAACCCAGTAGTTGGCGCCGCATTAGGAGCTATCGCTTCTAAGTGGTTTGGCAAACACTAATCAATTAATGAACGTAGGTTAGGCATCTTGCCTGACCGACCACACCACACCACACCACACCACACCACACCACACCACACCACACCACACCACACCCTATAAGGGTGGGGCTATACGAACAAAGCCTGCCTACGCAGGCTAAAAATACTTTTTTTTCGTGTTAATGATAAAAAATTATGTTTATTAAGAACGTTGAAATTAGGTATTAATGCGTTGGTGTATTCTGGTGAGTTAACCGCTTTTGAGGGGCTTTTATTTTGTATTTGTGAACCGTGGTTCACAAATAAACCTCTTCTGAATATTCTTAGATAAAAAGCTTTATGCAACAAACAGAAGCAGTAGTCGCAAAGGTAAACGACTTGCAAGATGGAGAAAAGCGTCAAGTTTCTGTAGGTGAGACAGATATATTGCTAGTGCGAGTAAAAGGGAATTTTTACGCAACAGGCGCCTATTGTACGCATTATCAAGCACCCTTAGCAGATGGTGTACTGAGTGGAAACCATATAATTTGTCCTTGGCACAACGCTTATTTTCAAATAGACACAGGCGACCAACAAGAACCACCTGGGTTAGATTCTTTACCTTGTTATTCTGTGCGTGTAGAAAATGAAGATGTAATTGTTACTATACCTCAATCATGCTCACAAACAAGAACAAGAGCAATGGCTGAGTATAATTCTGAAATAGATAAACGTGTATTTGTAATATTAGGAGCAGGAGCAGCAGGCGCCCATGCAGCAGAAACTTTGAGAATAGAAGGGTTTCAAGGGCGCGTTGTTATGGTAACACAAGAAGACCAAATACCTTATGACCGTACCTGGTTAAGTAAAGATTATTTTCTTGGTAAGGTTAATAAAGAGCAATTACCTCTGAGAACACCTGAGTTTTATCAAGAACATAATATTGAAGTTTTATTAAATAAACAGGTAGTACGTGTCGATGCAAAAGCTAAACTTGTAACTTTTGCTGATGGTGAAAGTCTAAATTATGATGCTTTACTTGTAGCTACTGGTGGTAAACCGCGTCAGTTAGATGTAGAAGGCGCCGATTTAAAAAATATTTTTACTTTACGTAGCGCTACTGACACAAAAAGTATATTAACAGCAGCGTCACAAGCAACTCAGGCAGTTGTAGTTGGGTCAAGCTTTATTGGAATGGAAGCAGCTTCGAGCTTAACGCAACGCGGTGTAAAAGTAACAGTCATATCACCTGACTCTATACCATTTAAGAAAATATTAGGTGAAGAAATAGGACAAATATTTAAGAAAGTACATAAGGATAATGGTGTAACTTTTAAAACTGGCAGAAAAGTAACTTCTGTTGAAGGTAGTGGTACAGTAGAAGCAGTAATATTAGATAACCAAGAGCGAATACCTGCTGATATGGTAGTTGTGGGTATTGGTGTACAACCAGCAACAGACTTTCTCGAAGGTATCGATTTAAATAAAGATAAAAGCGTACCTGTTAATGAACACCTCTTGTGTACAACTGAAGGTATTGAAGATTTGTATGCAGCGGGAGATATTGCGCGCTTCCCAGACTGGCGTACAGGAAAAGATACGCGCGTCGAACACTGGAGAATTGCCGCACAACAAGGAAGAATTGCCGCACACAACATGTTAGGGAAGTCAATAAGATTTCAAACCGTTCCCGTATTGTGGACAATGCAGTTTGATTTTCCTTTGCGTTATGTAGGACATGCCAAAGAATGGGACGAAATCATCATTGATGGAGATTTACAAAAACGTGAATTTATTGTTTTCTATGTAAAAGACAATCAAGTATTAGCAGCAGCTAGTAGCAAACGTGACACCGAAACCGCAGCTATTACCGAATTAATGCGCTTAAATAAAATGCCACACCCTGATACTTTACGCCAAGGCAACTTCAACGTAGCACAGGCATCTTGCCTGTGCAGTAGCATGTAATTATATCAACCACAAAGACACAAAGAACACAAAGAAAAGAGAAAGAGAGATTTCAAATTGGCGCCGTAGGGTGCGTGACGCTACGAAAAAATTTCAACGCAGTAATAAGACTTGTAGCGTCACGCACCAACTAAAATATTCGTTCTATATCTTGGGCTGCTTTAGTTTATATCTGTTCTAGTTAAAGCATGACTTATAACCCATAACGGCACTTAGGGCATTCAAAAACGTGAAATCAGTAGAGTCATTTACAGGCGCCTTCTTGTTTGGCACCCTTTTTAACTTATGCTATAAATTAAGGTAGTACTATATAACTACATGATGCACTAAATGAATCTTTCTACGGTATCTTCTAAAGATAGCCAATTATCGTCACTAACATACACCGTTGCCGTCGAACAAAAAACTAAAACGTTAATTGTACCATTATTGCTCACTTTTTAGATTTTACATCAAGTTTAGCATTGAAATATCTAGATTTTTGATTATACAGGAATTGTTACGCCATCTAAATAGTGCCGCCTAATCGCTACAGTCAAAGCTAGCTTCTGCAAGTAGGATAAATAGTAATATCACGTCTGCTGGTGCCTGCGAGTTGTAAAGAATATACGAAGATAATTTAACTACTTGTAAATTTTTAGATAAATTAGCACTTAATACAGTTATTCTAAGTAAAAATACGTATAAAATATAATTCTAATTAATCATCACGTATAATGGTTGGGAAAAACAATTATATCCAAGCACTTGTATTCTCTAGCTTTTCAGTACTCATCGGCGCCTCAGTTAATGCCGAAATTATTCCTGATGCCACACTAAGCGAGCCAAGTATTGTAAAACAAATTACAAACACTAGAATTGATGGTGGTACTATCAGAGAAAATAATCTTTTCCATAGCTTTAGCCAGTTTGATGTCAAAGAAGGACAGCAAGTGTATTTTGCAAATCCTGCTGGAGTCATAAATATATTGACGCGCGTAACGGGTGGACAAGCATCAAAAATCTTAGGAATCTTGGGTGTAGATGGTGCAGCGAATCTATTTTTAATCAATCCGAATGGGATTTTGTTTGGGAAAAAAGCCACTTTACATGTAAGTGGGTCATTTGTCGCAACAACTGCAAATGCAATTCAATTTGGTAATCAAGGAAATTTCAGCGCAACAAATCCCTTGAACCCTCCTTTATTAACAGTTCAACCTTCTGCATTACTATTTACTCAACTTAACAATGCACCTATAACCAATCAAGCTTCTCCTTATTTACCTACTAGATTTGGTGGGTTGACTGTACCTACTGGTAAATCATTACTGCTTGTAGGTGGTAATATAATTCTCGATAATGGTGGTGTGTTCGCACCGAGTGGACGTATTGAGTTAGGAGGTTTACAAGGTACAGGAAGTGTAAACATAACACCTGAGTTTCAATTAAATCTCCCACCCAACGTAGTTTTAGCAGATGTGAGCATCAAAAATGAATCGCGCGTAGATGGTGGTGAAGGTGGGAGTATTAATATTACAGGTCAAAATATTACCGTTGGCAATGGAGGTATAATCTTTGTTACCACGAAAGATACACTAGCTGGAAATATTAATCTATTTGCCCAAAATTTAATCGATTTTGAAAATAATTCTAGTAGTAGTTTTCGAGCTATTGACTCGCAAACAGTAGGTTTACTCGATGGGGGAGACATCAAAATTCAAGCTCGTTCGTTTGTAGTGCGTGATGGTGCATCAATGCGAAGTCTTACCTATGGTAAAGGTCAAGGCAGTAATATATTCATCAATGCAACTGATAGTGTTGAAGTTTTTGGTGCCATTCAAGGTGGACAACCAGGTTTTGGGTCGGCAACTCAATCGGAAGGTCGCGCAGGTGACATGATAATTAATACAAATCGTCTTTCTATACGGGATGGAGGAGTAATTTCAACTTCGGCATTATTAGGTGGTACTGGACGCGCTGGAGACCTGACGGTTAATGCAGATACTGTGGAAGTTAGCGGTACTAAATTAACAGATAAACCTTATTTAAGTATTTTACGAACAGAGACTTTTGCTTCCGGTGACGCAGGTAACATGACCATTAACGTGCGTCGTATCAGCGTCAGCAATAGTGGTTTGATATCAAGTCGCGCATTTAAAAATAGTAGTGGTAAAGGAGGTAATTTAAATATAAATGCCTCTGAGTCTGTAGAAGTTGTAGGAGTGTCAGCAAATAGTATTTTTGCACCCAGCTTATTAACAGCGCGCGCGGAAAGTTCAGGAGATGCAGGTAATCTTAATATCAATACACCTCGTTTGAGCATCCGTGATGGTGGAATTGTATCAACAGAAGTTGTGCAAAGTTCGGGGAGAGGTGGCGCCTTAACAGTAAATGCATCGCAAGCAGTCGAGGTAATTGGCACATCTATATATAATATTAATAACAGTCAGCTATCAACTCGCACTACAGGAACTGGGACTGCTGGAAATTTATTTGTTACTACACCACAATTACAAGTTTTAGATAACGCCGAAATAACAGCTTCGACCAACTCGCAAGCAAACGGTGGTGATATTACATTAAAAACACAAGCACTCTCACTGAATAACAATAGCTTGATTACCGCACGTGCAACTAAAGCTAATGGAACAGCAGGAAATGTAAATGTGTTAGCAACCACAGTAAATTTGAGAGGACAAAGCGGGTTATCAGTAGAAGCAACAAATGGAGGAAATGCAGGAAACTTAGTAATGACAACAAAAACTTTAAATGTTACCGAAGATTCTCGTGTCAGCGTAAGTAGTCCTGAAGGCAGAGCAGGTACACTAAATATTAATGCAAACTTTATTAGACTTGATAGAGGAAAATTAACAGCAGAAACAGGATTAGACGGTCAACAAGTAGGCGCCGAAATTAACTTGCGTGACTTAGATATATTACTATTGCGGAACGGTAGCCAAATTAACGCTAGTGCAAACAACCGTGCCCAAGGAGGTAATATTAGAATAAATACAAATGCAATTGTAGCAGTTGCCAAAGAAGACAGTGATATTCGCGCCAATGCATTTGAAGGAAGAGGTGGAAACATAAATATTAAAACTCAAGGATTATTTGGCATAAAACCAGCTACTTTCCCAATATCGCAAAGCGACATCACAGCAAGTTCCCTCCTAGGAGTACAAGGACAGATAAATATTACCCAACCAGATATAGACCCTACACAAGCAATTATCGAACTACCCGAAGAAGTTGTAGACGCAACAAGACGGGTCGCTCAAATTTGTCCTAGAAACCCAGGTGACAAACCTTTAGGTGAATTTACCATTACTGGACGTGGTAGCTTACCACCAAGTCCTCTTGAACCAATGCCAGGTACAACTAACCTAAGTTCTCTTGCAACATTAGAGGGAAATGGCGCAGCTACGGTATCAAATGTACAATCATCACAACCTCCTATATTGGAAGCACAAGGTTGGATTAAAAGTTTAGATGGCAGTATAGAACTTGTTACAATGGCGCCTAACTTTACACCTTCCACACGTCCAGCAACTCCTACATGTTCGTAGTCCGTAGGTTGGGTGGAGCGATAGCGCAACCCAACATAATGTCTATAAA
>NZ_JBXXZH010000105.1:0-30576 GCF_059640475.1 Calothrix sp. CBUCES-K 9914 | reverse complement strand
TTCCCTTTTACCTAAGTCATACACCTTTAGTTTCTAAGGGTTCCTACTTAGAACGAGTCGCACTTCCTTACGTTTTCGGTTCACCTCTTTAAGGCTAAACATAGCATCACCCGCGTGGCAAGTCACTAATCATAGGTTGTTCTCAATAAACAACATTTAGCTAATTAGTAAGTGAATTATCTCCCCTCTACACATGGGGACGAGACGCTTCGTATGTAGCGAATGCTCGACTCATCCTCTTACGAGGACAAGCTTTTGAGTACGGTAGCGCTGGTAGAATCTCATGCCAATGTTCCTAGCAGCGTTCAATCCCGAATCAGGTTCAAATCCGACTTCCTACGTCTGACGTGGGAATTATGTCCTTTTACGAAGTATCTCGCTACTTCTCTTACTTCCCCGTTTACATCCGGCTCTAATACGGATAGCACACAAATCGAATCACCATCTAAATCAATATCTACACAGCAAACACGTTTATCTTGTTGCGCTTTTACTCCTCCTGTTGCAACATGGTAACGTTCTAATGTCCAATTTATCCAGCAACTACCATCTTTTTTAAAAACTATTGTCGGGCAACCTTTTAACCAATTAGTATCAAATTCATAAGTAAAATAACTAAACTTAACCCAGCCCCAACCATTACCAACACGCATTTTTAACAGTACATCAAAACCTGTATCTTGTTTGTACATGCTGTATTTAATGTCTGTTTTATCAGGAATTTGTCCAATAAATACCAAAATATCTCTACCAGACATCACGTCATCAGCAAAAGTAATTATCTTTGCCACAAAGCTACAAAGTACCACCTGTTGACTTAACCAGTAGTACCAAATTGCCCTATTTCAGCAATATCTTAATCACGAGTACTACCTGTTGACTTAACTCATATCTTGCACCTGGAAATTTCAATGTTAATTCCTTGACTAAGTGCCAGTTCCCTAAGTCGCTCAATGTCTTGTAAAAGAAATAACACTATTAAATGTGGAAATATAGTAAGGAGCTGCAATTTCTGCGGCTTCACCCCAGTCAGGTAAGTCGCCGTTGGCGCCACTAGTAGATAAATAAGCCCAGTGTGCTAAAACGTCAGATATAAGCGACAATACCAGCCAACGGTAAACTCCCAAGAGGGTTCCTTGTCCAAAACGGTGCTTTGCGGTTTTAAACCAACCCTCTATTTGCCCTTCGGGTTCGCCACTTTGGCGGGACGGAAACCGACACCGCCAAGTGGACTCACCATCGTCGTTTGCCCCACCAAGAAATGGTACTAGCCTTCAGAGCCTTGGTAGAAATAACAAATCGTTTCTCGTACTTACCATCATGGCGTTTAACATAATACCAGGATATATAAACAGGAAACTTCAAACTCTGAAGGTAAAGTTGCTGTCCTCTTTTGTGTAATTGAGCTACAGTGCGCCCATCTATTAACTTACGGGTACAAGCTATACCAGCAATTATGTGATATTTTTTCTCCCTAACGCCGTGTATAAATTGGATACTACCAAAGCCTGTATCTACTAGAACCATTACCTCCTTAAAGTGCTTGGTTAATTTTTTTGGTAAAGATTTAACCATTTTTAATCCTAATTTTGCCGGGGAAGTGGCACCTTTGACACGGACATACGCGGAAACTCCAAGGTACTCGCCACCGACCAACAACCAGATACACCACAACCCTTCGGGTTCGCCAGTTCCCTACGGAGGGAAACCCTCCTTCAGGACTGGACTCACCAAATGCAAACCTCGTTTTCCGTGATATACGCTGATTAAGTTTTCGAGCGCCTTAAATTTTCCCGCTTTCTCCAAAGTTGTCAGGTCAACAATAACTTGTAAAAATGGTTGGTGCCCCAACGAACGCTCAGATACAATCTCCTTAATAATACGGTTGCGAGCAGTGCGAATTACACCTCTAATTGACCAATTATAGATATTGAGAAACCGACTTAAGGCGCTCGGTGACTTGCTTTTACTGTGTTGAGGTAAAGGATAGCCTTGTGCCTCTAAGAACATCCCAAACATCGATTCAAGATTTTCTTGTTGGTAAATAGAAGGCATCAATGACAGCGCAAAGTAGGCGGTGTCGGCTTCCGTCCCGCCTAACTTTGCAAGAGACCAAAGTGTAAACTAGACTTTGGGCGTGGGCAAGAATTGAAATCATTTTTCTTGCTGAACTTTAGATATATTTCAACGCCCTTTTTCTCACGTTTTGGCGCCACAATGCAAATAAACATGGTAAGCGCAGATGACTCACGGCGCCATCTAATAATTATGTCTTGAGAAAAACTATTTACGTAATTACCGTATATTAAAAGTAAATAATAGTGCGAGTGTGTATTCAATAGTTGTTTTTTATTTGCTGTTATATTTGTACGCTCTTTATCAAATTTTTACGTGTTTTATCGTTAGGTGCAAGATATGAGTTAACCAGTAGTACGAAGTGGCGCCTATTTCAAATTTCTAATACTCTCTCTGTATTTATGAATGCACAGGCAGGATGCCTGTGCTACAATTACCACTTATCAAAACTAATTAATATTGACTGCTAGTTGCTTATTCAGAACTTGATTTAGCTTGCCGCTACGATAACCTTCTAAGTCTAAGGTGACATAGATAAAACCGAGTTCTTGGAAAGCAGAAACGATTAATTGTAAATCGGTCTTTAACACAAAATCTTTGATGTGTTCGGCTGGTAGCTCAATTCTGGCTGTATCGCTTTCAGAACGAACGCGCAGGTTGGAAAACCCCAGCTTACGTAAATATACTTCTGCTCTACCTACTCGTTGTAACTTGGCAACCGTTATTTCTTCTCCGTAAGGAAATCTTGAGCTTAAACAAGGTTGTGCTGGTTTATCCCACCACGGTAAACCTAACTGCTGTGAAAGCTGACGCACTTCAAGTTTACTCACTCCTACTTCTGCTAGGGGAGAAAAGGCGCCTCGTTCTTTAGCTGCTTGAATACCTGGGCGATAATCGTGTAAATCATCAGCATTAACTCCATCCACGACATAAGGATAACCGAGTTGTTTCGCTAACGGTTTAAGGGTATCGTGAAGCTCACTTTTACAAAAATAGCAGCGATTAACTGGATTTGCTGTGTAATTAGGATTTTCCATCTCGCGCGTTTCTATGACTTGATGGCGAATTCCAATTGTTGCTGCTTGAATTTTTGCGTCTTCCAGTTCTTCTGGCAATAACGACGGTGAAACCGCTGTCACTGCTAACGCGCGTTCTTTCAGCACATCATACGCAATTTTTGCTACCAAAGTGCTGTCAACACCGCCAGAATAAGCTATCAACGCTTGCTGCATCTGAGCAAAGAATGCTTGTAGCTTATCAAGTTTTTCGTTCAACATACAAATTGCCAATTTTCCAAGAACATCTTAACTATATTTAGCTATCATTGCCGCGAGCCTTGGTAAATCAATCGGCTTACAAATATAATTATCGAATCCCGCTGCAATACAAGTTTTGTCGTCACCTTTCATTGCCATTGCTGTCTGAGCTATTACTAATATATTTTTATACTTAGTGTCTTCGCGTAATTTCTTAATTAAGTTAAATCCATTGCAGTCAGGTAAATATATATCCATAAGAATTATGGAGGGAATTTGACGCTCTATGCTTTCCCAAAATTCAGTAGCATTTTTAACCCAACTAACTTGATAACCTAATTTCCCTAAATAGATTTGCATCATTTGAGCATTAGGTAAATCATCTTCCACTATAAGAATAGATGGGGAATTAGAAGATAAGAGTACTTCCGGAATTGGACAATGGGGATGCTCAATCTCTACAACTGTTCTTAAGCTTTTTGCTTCTACTTCTGAATTTACGCACTGCTTAAGCGGTAATACAATTGTAAATTGTGAACCTTGGTTCGTTTCTGATTCAACTTCGACATAACCACTGTGAAGCTCTGCTAACTTACGAGTTACTGCTAATCCCAAACCTGTACCCTCATCACGACCAACTAAAGCGTTAGCTATTTGCGAAAAAGGTTGAAACAGTTCTCCTTGATATTCCTTTGGTATACCTGTTCCTGTATCCCAAACTATGAAATGCACAAAATTACCCTGGATTTTAACTTGCAAACCGACTGAACCTGATTCTGTAAATTTTAAAGCGTTAAAAATAAGGTTCAAAAGCATTTGCTTGAGTCGTAGTGAGTCCGCAATCAGTGTTGTCACATCAGGTTCTATATCTAAAACTATCCGCAAACCCTTATTCGCTGCTTTTTCTTTTACCAATGCAAAAACAGTTCGACACAGTGCGGGTATATCTACATCCTCCCACTGCACCTCCATTTGATTTGCTTCAATTTTGGAAAGGTCTAATATATCGTTAATCAAAGCTAACAAATGCTTACCACTGGACTGAATAATACTTAAATATTCTTGATGACGTTCACGGTTTGGCTCAAAACCTTGAGCTAGCAGTAAATGAGTGAAGCCTAGAATTGAGCTTAATGGAGTCCGGATTTCATGGCTAGTACTAGCAAGAAATTGATTTTTTAGTTGATTTGTACGCTGAAGTTCCTGATTATAGCTTTCTAAATGCTGACAAACTTGCTCAAATGATTTTAATCGTTTTACCTGTACTAATGCAGCAATACAGCGCTCAATACTAGATTCTAGTAATTCCTGCCTTAGGTTAAATGTACTATTGATTGCCCTAGTAGTTATGATTTGGTCAGAGATTATTAGCCATCCTAATGTATTGTTTGGACTAGCAGCTATTGCCCAAGCACATTTAGGTTGCTCTGTCTCCATTAAGACTAGTTCATTTGCACTAAATACTTTTTCTAAGCTTAGGTGTTCTAAACATGAGTCTTCACTCCTCAACGGCGCCATTGAAGAGACATAGCGAATTACAGCAGTATCTAATTTTTGGGTTAACGCGATAGCAATTTGACTCGGTTTTAAAGCATTGCCGAGTTCGTCAACTACTGTTTGAAAAATTTTCGACTCTAGAGCTTGTGAATCGTCATTGTAGTTAGAGAAACATTCATTTATACGAGATTGCAACTGGTTCAAACTGCTTTCTAACCACAACTGGGCACGTAAATGCTCAATTGTTGTCAAAAGTGTTGATGCTGCATCAACTTGCGAGTTTTGTTCTGGTAAGCTTGAATACTGCTGCATTATCAAATCAACCACTGAACAAATTTGGCTTTGCACGAAAGTGCTGGTAAGTTCCAATGTATATTAGCGTACATTTATCTCAATATTTATAAACTAAAACCCAAAGTGTCAAATATGACTTAAATCTTTATTATCCGCTGTCGAAAATAATTCTCCTTCAAACCGTAATAACAATTAGACAAGATTAACTCATGAATGATCAATTTGCCCAATATCTTACGAATTGGATTACCCAAATTCCTCAATTGACTGTAAACGGCATTGCTGTAGGTAGTATTATTGCCCTAGCCGCAGTCGGTCTGACTCTTACCTATGGGATTTTACGGTTATCGAATTTTGCTCACGGTGACTTTTTGACTCTAGGCGCCTATTTAACTTTTCTGTTAAACGCTGGCTTTGGAGTTAATATCTGGTTAGCGATGATTGTAGCGACAATAGGTACTGTAGCTTTTATGCTACTTTCCGAGAAACTACTATGGTCACGAATGCGTGCCATACGAGCAAACTCAACTACATTTATAATCATTTCCATCGGACTTGCGCTATTCCTGCGTAACGGTATTATCTTAATTTGGGGTGGTAATAACCTCAGCTACCAAGTCCCTGTAAGTTCAGCTATAGATATCGCAGGCTTAAAAATACCTCAAGCGAAATTAATTATCATTGTTCTGGCAATCCTAACTATTATTGCCCTTCATTATTTACTGCAAAATACAAAGATTGGTAAAGCCATGCGCGCGGTTGCTGATGATATTGACCTCGCACGAGTGACAGGTATAAATGTAGACAGAGTTGTACTTGCAACCTGGATTATCACTGGAGTAATGACATCTATCGGCGGAAGTATGTTAGGGCTAAGTGAAGGAATTAGACCAAATATGGGCTGGTTTCTAATTTTACCATTGTTTGCATCTGTAATTTTCGGTGGCATTGGCAATCCTTACGGCGCCATTGTAGGTGCTTTCATCATTGGTATTGCACAGGAAGTAAGTACTCCATTAATCGGTTCACAGTACAAACAAGCTGTCGCGCTAGTAATCGTAATTTTAGTGTTGCTCATTCGTCCCAAAGGATTGTTCACAGGAACGATGTAAAGAAGGGGAAGGGCGAAAGGGGAAAATAGCTATACAACTAAATTTCCTTTAACCTTTACCCTTTCCCCTTTACCTACGTTAACTACTCAATAATATGAAAGTAGTACGCGGCTATTAGTAAATTGCCAGCAAGCAGAAAAAGTGCCCAAGCTGTGCGGTAGGTATAGGGAGGCTTTGCGCCAGTATTGGCGACATCTTTTCCAACTGTAGGTGCCATCGGCATGAACTCCTTACTTTAAGAACTTCTCTAGAAATACCAAAGAGCTGTCCCCATTGCCTATATTCGTTAAAAATATTTTTGTTAGCACTACTCTCTACTACCTTTTGTACTATTTTTTTCCTCTCCTGCATGATACGAACTGCGAACTAAAGGACCTGAACGGACGTGGCTAAACCCCATTTCACGCGCGATACTACCAAGTTCGTCAAATTCTTCAGGAGTCCAATATTTTTGGACTGGTAAATGTTCTAGTGACGGACGCATGTACTGACCAAGTGTAATGCGGTCACATTTATACGAACGTAAATCAGCCATTGTCTCAACGACTTCCGCGCGTGTTTCCCCGTGCCCTAACATCAAGCCAGACTTGGTTGGAATCTCTCGGTCAAAATCTTTTACGATTTGCAGCACTTTTAGCGAGCGGTCGTATTTAGCACCACGTCTAACTCTAGGAGTTAACCTTCGCACTGTTTCGATGTTATGGTTGAAACATGCAGGTTTTGAGGCAGCAATCATTTCGATACGATATTTATCTCCGTAAAAATCCGGTGTTAGTACTTCTATTTGAGTATCAGGGTTAACTAAGCGCACTTTTGCTATTGTCTGCACAAAATGTCCGGCGCCTTGGTCTGGTAAATCATCGCGCGCGACCGAAGTCAGAACGACGTAGCGCAACCCCAAAAGCTTTACAGCTTCCGCTACTTTCATTGGCTCATCTATATCTATGGGCATTGGAGCATGTCCTTTATCAACTTGGCAAAAAGCACAAGACCTAGTACATGTTGGACCCATCAATAAAAAAGTTGCAGTTTTTTGAGCATAGCATTCCCCCCGATTCGGACATCGCCCTTCCTCGCAAATTGTATGTATTTGCCGTTGCTTAATGATTTGCTGCACTGTGGAAAGCTCGCTTGCTTTACCAATGGAACGACGTAGCCATTTAGGGAGAGCTAAAATTTCTGATTTGAATTCCGTATTTGAGGTCATAATTATCTTGCATTCAGAAAAATTATTACTAAGTACATACGCGCGTAAAAAATTTACATATTCATCACATTTCCTAGATTCTACTATCCCCCAATCATTATAAATATTGAGTATAGTGGGATGATTCATTCTTTCTAATCGGCATCGTGCCATCTAAAACTAAAGTATCTGTTAGAGAAATCAGTCGTGGCAAGTAACAAAATTATAGTTATCGATGACACTACAGTTGTCAGGGTAAAAGTACGAGAAATGTTACCTCCTTCGGGGAACTTTCAAGTTTTTGAAGCAAAAGACGGTATTGAAGGGCTAAAACTAATCCAACAGGAGAAGTTCAGCTTGATTATGCTAGACTTCCTCTTGCCCAAAATGAGCGGATGGGACGTATTCCAACAAATTCAGGCTCAACCAGATTTGAGGAAAATTCCCTTGGTTATCATGTCTGGGCGAAAGGAAGAAGTGACGGAGAAAATCTCTGAACCTTTTGAGTACTTTGAGTTTCTCAACAAACCCTTCGACCAAAAGCAATTGATTAATGCCATTAAAGCAGCAATGGCGAAGTCTAAACAACCTCGCCAAGACCAAACCCAGGTTGGCACGCAAGCTGCTACAAAAAATGGAGCAACTTCAGCAAATGCTGTAGCAATCGGCACAAGCGGAACTGAAATTCAGGTCTTAAACGATAAAATTACTAAAATGCAGGTGGAAATTGACAGCTTGAAGAAACAGCTAGCTCAAGTAGTAACATTTATTAAGCAAAAAATTAAATAATTTGTTGTACTGCTATTTTCGCTGACATGTAAGGTGCGTAACGCTACAAAATAATTTGCTGCGTTGAAATATTGTTATGGCGTTACGCACCCTACCCATAAAAAAGGCGCCACAATTAGGGCGCCGAATGTACTATTCTCTTCGCTGTGATTTAAGGTGCGTAACGCTACAAAATCATTTGCTTCGTTGAAATATTGTTATGGTGTTACGCACCCTACAACTGCTGTTGTTCATAGGTTTTAGCTAAATCAACCTGAGCTTTTTGTGCTGTTACAGCTTGCAACATTGGTGTATGTGTAACTGAGTTATTTGCTAGCGTGAAGATGGGATTTGATAAAATTCCTGCTAGCGAAGTCGCGATGAGAGTAGCAATTAAACCAACTTGTAAGGGTCTAAAACCTGGTAAATCCCAACGCACTTCAGGATAATTTTTAACTACATCGGACATCTCTTGAGGTTCTTTGACTACCATCATCTTGACAACGCGGATATAGTAGTAAATGGAAATTACGCTGACAATTAAACCTAGTAAAACCAGCCAGTAAAGTCCTGCTTGCCAACCTGCCCAAAATAGATAGATTTTACCGAAGAACCCAGCTAGAGGAGGAATACCACCTAGAGATAGCAATGATATGCTCAAACCAAGCGTAAGCAATGGGTCTTTTTGGTACAATCCTGAGTAGTCGGCAATTTGGTCGGTTCCTGTTCGTAGAGAGAAAAGAATTACGCAGGTAAAACCGCACAAGTTCATAAATAGGTAAACAAGCATGTAGAACACCATGCTGGCATAACCTGCCTCTGTTCCTGCAATTAAACCAATCATCACAAACCCGGCTTGGGCAATTGATGAGTATGCCAACATCCGCTTCATACTGGTTTGAGCAAGCGCTACCACATTACCCAAAACCGCGCTTAACACTGCAAGTGCGGTGAAGACAAATTTCCATTCTTCTGCGACAAGGGGGAAGACGGTTGTCAATAACCTTAACGCAAGCGCAAAACCTGCTGCTTTGGAACCAACCGACAAAAAGGCAATTACTGGTGTCGGCGCCCCTTCGTATACGTCAGGTGTCCATTGGTGGAACGGTGCTGCTGAAATTTTAAAACCAACACCCGCAATTACGAATACTAACGCGATAACCAAACCAAGTGATTGCGTTAAGTTGGCACCTTCAATACCCGCAGCAATTGCGCTTAACTGGGTTTCTCCACCAGACAATCCGTACAGCAAAGAAACTCCGTACAAAAATACTGCGGTACTCGAAGCACCAATCAACAAGTATTTGAGCGCTGCTTCGTTAGAACGAGGGTCGCGCTTGGTATAACCTGTGAGCAAATATGAAGAAATACTAAGCGATTCAAGCGCAATGAAAATTATTACTAGTTCGCTTGCACCTGAAAGAAACATACCTCCTACAGTCGCAGTCAGCAAAATAGCAATGAATTCTGCTAATGCGGTTCCACTTTGTTCGACATAGCGAATTGACATTAAAACGGTAACTGCACTTGAAAGAGCAACAATCCCGCGAAACACAATACTTAGGTCGTCTGCATTGAAACCACCAGTAAAGCCTATGGGAGTGGCGCTATCCCACTGTAGATAGAGAGTGAATATTGAAGCTAGTAACCCAGAAACCGCTACATAGCCAATCCACCGCTCTGAGGCGCGTCCCAAAGCCAAATCAATTATTAAAACTGCCATCAGGGTTGTAATCACAATCCCCTCTGGTAGTATAGTTCCAGCGTTCAGCTGGGCTGCAAGATTAGCAAAATCCATGACACGTATTAGGTTTTAGCTATGAAACATCAAGGAACCAACTTTGTTAATTCTATTGTTTTTTAGCAATTTATCGGCAAATCGTAGCGCAAAATCACAATCGATTTATAGATACAGCGTAAATAGTAGGGTAAATAACAATTCTCGTTTCTGAAGAATTAATTAACTATGCATAAAATTAAGCATACAGGTTATGTACACCTACTTTGATAATTCAATCAAAGCAAATAATAACCTATATGCTATGCTTATAATTATATTTTGGATAGCAAATACTTTTCGCTCTTCTCGGAGTCGAGATATTATAGCTTTGCTGTCAAGGTTAATGTTTGGATATTAGTAGCGTAAATAACTGTTGTTGCCGCCCTTGTTCCAGCTGTTTCCACCAGAGCGACCACCTTTCTCCTCCCTCGGTCTTGCCTTATTAACTTTCATTACACGACCCATCCACTCAGCACCGTCTAGTGCATTTATGGCTGCGGTTTCTGCCGCTTCGGTTTCCATTTCGACGAATCCAAAACCTCGCAAACGACCTGACTCTCGGTCTGTGGGTAATTGTACTCGTTTAACGCCGCCATACTCAGAAAACACTTTTTCTAAGTCTTCTTGAGTAACGTTGTAGGATAGGTTACCTACGTAGATTGACATGAAACTCTCCAGAATTGAAATAATTAGAGACATATATCCGCATAGCTACTTGCTTTTTAATGTAAAAACAAGAACACGTCTGCCCTATATATCTCTCCCAAGTCTATCGTAGCATAACTTTATTGCCCGCCACAGCCCGTCCACACTCCCTGTACTCGGATTTTTACATAAGTATAATATTTTACTGATAATTATTATATATTTGCCTTATGATTAATCAATTGTGTTCTCTGCTTCAAAGCTGAAGCGGGCGCCAATCGCAACAAATCACGAAAGTACAGCTATATTAAATTTTAGACGGATTTTACTAATTACCAGTCGCCAAAAAAGCAAGATATGAGTTAAAGATTAAAATAGCTGGAGCCTACACTTGTGTGTCTTGATAGCAACCAAAACGAGGATTACGATTGGAATGTACAGCACCTAGCACGCCAGTTAAGTCTTCAGTGACATCTACCTGGCTTTTAGGGTAAGACTTATATCATTACAATATAGTGATATTTGACCTTGACATCTTTGAAGAATTAACCTCAATTTTACTATTTAGCTACGCTCATTGCTTTTTTTATTAAAATCTCCATGTCAACTCTCGTTATCGTTGAATCTCCGACAAAAGCTCGTACCATTCGTAATTACCTACCACAAGGGTTTCGGGTAGAAGCTAGTATGGGTCATGTTCGTGACCTTCCACAGTCGGCTAGCGAAATACCTACCGCAGTTAAGACGGAAAAATGGGCGCAGCTTGGAGTAAATATAGATGCTGATTTTGAACCGCTTTACGTTGTCCCCAAAGATAAAAAGAAAATTGTCACGCAGCTCAAAGATGCTCTCAAGGAAGCATCAGAACTGATATTGGCAACTGACGAAGACCGAGAAGGGGAGAGTATTAGTTGGCATTTATACCAACTACTAAGTCCGAAGGTTCCTACAAAGCGCATGGTTTTCCATGAAATTACTAAAGAAGCTATTCAAAAAGCTTTGAAGGATTGCCGTACTATCGATGATAAGTTAGTACGCGCGCAGGAAACTAGACGGATTTTAGACCGACTTGTTGGTTACACATTATCGCCGCTGCTGTGGAAAAAAATTTCTTACGGACTTTCAGCCGGTCGTGTGCAGTCGGTGGCAGTCTGCTTGTTGGTAAATAGAGAACGTCAGCGCCGAGCTTTTCGTACTGGCGCCTATTGGGACCTCAAAGCCGAACTATCACTCGACCAAACTCCCTTCGGCGCCGTCTTAGTCAATTTAGGTGGTACTAAAGTTGCTACAGGTAGTGATTTTGACTCAGCTACAGGAAAAATCATTAGCGGGCGCCAAGTTGTACTATTAAATCAAACTGAAGCAGAAGCTTTGCAACTACGGCTAACTGACAAACCCTGGACAGTTACAGACCTTGAAGAACGTCCAGTCACACGCAAACCGTTACCACCATTTACTACCTCAACACTACAACAGGAATCTAACCGTAAACTCCGTATGAGCGCACGCGACACAATGCGAACGGCTCAGAACTTGTATGAGCAAGGTTACATTACTTACATGCGTACTGACTCAGTACATTTGTCTGACCAAGCTGTAAGCGCTGCACGCGACTGTGTTGAAAAACTCTACGGTAAAGATTATCTCAGCCCAAGTAAACGCCAATATACTACCAAATCAAAAGGCGCCCAAGAAGCGCACGAAGCGATACGTCCCGCAGGTAGTAGTTTCCGTACACCACAAGAAACAGGTTTAGCTGGTCGCGAATTCCAACTTTATGACCTAATTTGGAAGCGTACTGTAGCTTGCCAAATGGCTGACTCGCGTCAAACTCAAATCACAGTCCAACTTCAAGTCGAAGATGCTGGTTTCCGCTCTTCGGGTAAACGTATTGACTTCGAGGGTTATTTACGCGCTTATGTTGAAGGTTCTGATGACCCGGATGCACTGCTGGATAACATGGCAATAATTCTGCCAAACCTCAAAGTTAACGATAAACCTGAATGCAACGAACTCGAAGCTGTTAAGCACGAAACACAACCCCCCGCGCGATACACCGAAGCTACACTCGTTAAAACTCTAGAAAGCGAAGGTATTGGGCGCCCAAGTACCTACGCCAGCATTATCGGAACTATCATCGATAAAGGTTATGCTCAGTTAACGAATAATGCTCTGGTTCCAACCTTTACAGCTTTTGCCGTTACAGGGTTGCTTGAAAAACACTTCCCTGATGTCGTAGACCCTAGTTTTACCTCCAAAATGGAGCAAACTCTCGATGATATTGCCGCCGGCGAAGCTCAATGGCTACCATATTTAAAAGACTTTTATTTAGGAGAACAAGGACTAGAAACTCTTGTTAAAGACCAAGAAAGTCAAATTGATGCAACTACAGCTAGAACTATTGAACTAGAAAATTTAGATGCTAAAGTTCGTATCGGTAAATATGGTGCTTACATTGAAGTTGGTGACGGGGAAGATGTAGTAACTGCTTCTATTCCTAGAGACTTGACTCCTGCTGACCTTGACCCGCAGAAAGTACAAACTCTACTAAAACAAAAAACCGAAGGTCCAGACACTTTGGGTCGTCACCCCGAAACTGGAGAACCAATTTATGTACTTATTGGTCCATATGGTCCCTATGTTCAATTAGGTGATAAATCTGAAGAAAATCCTAAACCAAAACAAGTTTCTTTACCCAAAGGCGTTACCCCAGAAACTGTCAGCTTAGAAATTGCTCTTGGTTTACTCGCTTTACCTCGAATGCTGGGTACACATCCCGACGGAGGAAAAATTCAAGCTTCTTTGGGACGCTTTGGTCCTTATATCGTCCACGACCAAGGTAAAGATGGAAAAGATTATCGCTCGCTGAAAGCATCTGATAACGTTTTGGATGTCACACTCGAACGCGCGCTAGAAATTTTGTCCGAACCAAAAAAAGGACGAGCAACCAGCAGTAAATCAAAAGCTGCTTTACGTGAACTTGGCACCCATCCTGATGATGAGCAACCAATTAATGTCTATGAGGGTCCTTATGGTCTTTACATCAAACATGGTAAAACCAACGTCGGTATACCCGAAGGACAATCTGTAGAAAATTTAACCCTTGAAGAAGCTGTACAACTGCTGGCAGACAAAGCATCTACTTCTAAGAATGCCCGAAAAACCAGCAAATCAAAAACAACTAGTGCGACAAAATCTACCACTAAGACTGGTAAGACCGAAAAAGCAGCAACCGCTAAAACTGCTAAAACCGCAACAGCAAAGAAAAAATAAACAGGGAAGGGAAAATAAGGAAATTCCTCTTCCTAATTCCCTATTCCCTATTGACTAAAAATACATAGTACGCATCTTTCTAATGAGGCGGTTCTCTGGAGGGTTAATGTGATACTCTTATAGTAGGGAAAGTCACACCGTTATTTTTATAGAGACGCGGTTGATTCCGCAGTGCGGGAAATATGTGTAACTGTAACGTAACAATATTGATACCCGTTAGATATTATAAGGTGTACCCCAAACACAATTATTTACCTGTTCATTAAAATTAAGGTATTATCTCAGGAGCGGTCAGTTCAATGGACTATATAGAGAAGGTACTGGAAAAGCTTAAAGAGTTAGGGCGTAAGTTGATTGAAGCCCTTTTAGGACCGGAGGCTGAACCGGAACCGGAACTTATTCCGATTCCAGTCAACGACCGCTCACGTCGCCGTTAAAACCAGATTTATTACGTGACACAGCGGACTTTAAGCATTCTGGTACTACATGGACCAAACCTCAACTTGCTGGGACAGCGTGAACCAGGAATTTATGGTTCACTCAATTTAGCTGATATTAATCGCTTGTTGGAACAGCAAGCGTTGCAACTCGCAGTTAATATTGAGTTTGCTCAGTCAAATCACGAAGGTGTTTTGGTCGATAAAATCCATTCAGCTTGGGGACACCACCAAGGTATCTTAATAAATCCTGGGGCATATACTCATACTAGTGTTGCCCTACGTGACGCTATCGCTGGTGTAAATATTCCTACTGTTGAAGTTCACCTTAGTAATGTCTATCGTCGAGAGGAATTTCGACATCACTCGTATATTGCTCCCGTAGCAGTTGGGCAAATTAGTGGTTTTGGCGCCCAGAGTTATATACTGGGCTTACAAGCATTGGTCTCTCACTTGACTTCATAAACACTCCAGAGCGTGTTTACCTGTATGCGCTATACGCTTCAAAGTCGTTATCGAGGTACTATTGCTGGTGCTACGCTAGGTTTATTCGTACAGGAAAGTGCATCATTCGATATAGTACAAGCTTGTAAGCACGCTGCTTTGAGTAGTAAAAGTATAATTTTGCATGGGAAGTTTAATGCTGTTGACTTAAATGTTTGTAGTCATCAACAAGCTTTTCTGGATACATTATTTTCTGCTTTGCCTGTAGCATTATTTTTTCACGATAATTTATTAAAACTCCGTCATAACCTACTTCAAGTCGCAGGCACCTATAGTGATAACTTAATAATTAGGGATAGCATCCTCGCTATAGGTTATACGATTGCTCAATCATTAAATGAAAAACTTTGCCCTTCCGAGCTTCTATCGGAAGTTATAAGGTTTATTGGGGAAACACCGACGAACGTACCCCAGCAACTTCAAAGCGTCAACAATTTGCTGACTCAACAACTAAGTCTAAAACAATCATGTTCAGAATTATATAAAGTAAAGACCATCAGTAATCTTGTCGCAACTGCATTTTATACTTTTCTTAAAAGTCTTGAAGATTTCCGTCTGTCAGTTACACTTAGTCTCAGCAACGCATTCGATGCTAATAATCACGATTACTATATTCTGGGTTCCATGACAGGCGCCTTATCAGGAGCTTACAATAGTGCGAACGGAATACCAATCAGTTGGCAAATCAAATATTTACACTCTAAAATCAGCAAAACGGCGGAAAATGAGTTCTTGCAGACCCTAAGATTGACAGATGAACTTTTGGCTACATGGTCAGGAGTATATCAACCTGAGTGCCAAGAAATAGACCCATATAATTACTTACCGTTACTCAAAGACAACCCAAACTTGTGTGTTTTTGCTGCACCGAGCATCATCCGATTGCCGAACTTAAAGCAATAAAACGAACATAAGTAAATATAAGTAAACAGAGTATCCTAGAATAGGCGCGAAAATTCACATTTATCAGTAATATTTTAGATAGCGTCTTAACGCGAACTTAATCATTCGACGATACTTAGCATTTATGCTACATTTAGTCAAAGTAAGTTCAAGGTAAGATTACGTTGTTTTTAACCCTTGAGTAGCAATTGCGGTCATAGTTGATGAGACAAGCGCCCTTTTTGCAGTCCTTGACGCAGCGATTGACTTGCTGTCGGCGATGGTATAGAAAACTACGTCGCTATTGCTCGTTTAATGCATTGGAAAAGCTATACGAAGATCAACCCTATTTCTGTGCTTTGGCAAAGTTAGCAAATGAAAAATCCCAAATTTATACATTCAGGCTGAGAGAAATATTTAGGCGTACACCAGTCCTAATTGTGACTGCGCTATTTGCACTTACTGCTGTAATTGGACACAGTTGGTACAGTCAACCATTGCTAAAAGTAAACAGTATTGCTCAATTAACTGTGCAGGCGCCGTATACAAAGGTCATAGTGAATAAGCACGCAACTGAGATCAAGCGTAATCTAGTTGCCTCTGGTTTGGCGCCAGTTTTGATGATTGATACAAACGTAAATCAAAGCGTTGAGCAAAAACTGAAAATGCTTCTAACGCAGGCAAACGAGATTCGTGGCGTTGCGAGTTTCCCGTATTTTGATACAGTTGTTTTATCCATCCCGACTCAGCGCTACCTTCGTTCTGCACTGGACAACGATTGGGAACTATTTAGATTTGCTATAGCCAACCAAAAATTGCCTCAGTCGCAGTCCTTGCAAGCATTTGAACAACGCTACCGTGCGAATCAAAACTTGGAGCAGCGAAGCTGTAAGCCTTCATGTGTCGATAATCTAGAAAATTCTGTAGTTAAAAATTATTACTCAAGTCTCTCAAGTACATCAAATAGTATAAATCCAAATAGTGCTTTTACTTTAGCGCTAGCAGAAGTTCAAACTTACCGTTTAACGGCATCCGAACAAAATATTTCAGCATTAACACAGCAGGTTGTAGAAGCACGTCAAAGATACAATCAAGCCAAAGCCAAAATTTCAGAGATTCTTAACCAATCAAGTCCGGAAATATATTCACAAATATATAATGATAAGTTACTAGATTTAGCTGATGATGACTGGAAGAAAACTCAAAATTTAATTGAACAAATTACTAAACGTATTTTGGCTCAGGGTATTCCTTCGGGTTTACCACCAAATATACTACAGGATGCTGTAAAACTAAACGTCGAATCATCGTCTGTACCGAAAGAAGCTCAAGCACTTGTAACAAAAGTACTCTTAGGAGTACTACAAAGCAATCTTAAAATCGACGAAGCACAAACGCGAGTGAATGCTCAACTTGCGACTGCTGAAGTTAAACCTGTGACGGTAGAAATTAAGAAAGGCTTTACTATTGTTCTGAAGGGCGAAAAAATTACCGACTGGCATTTTTTGGTTCTTGAAAACTACGGTTTGATTGAACGTGAAGTCAACTGGTTAGCTTTAATATTACTGGCAACTGCAATTACTGGCGCCCTTTTAATTTATGTAAGCGTTGACAAACGGGTAAAATACCTCAAGCGTGTGCGTGACCGTATTCTGATTTTGCTCTTGACTTTAAGTACCCCCTTAGTGCTAAGTATGGGGACACCATATACAACTTGGAGTGCAGTTTCATTATTATTGGGCAGCTTTTATGGAACTAGAATCAGTGTTACTGTCATTGGATTATTGCTGGTATTACTACCATTCAACTTTGAAACTAGTAAAATAGCACTATTTGCTGGAGCAATAGGAGCATTGTTGGGAAGCTGCATGGCACATAAACGACGCTCGCGCGAAGAGTTAGCGTTGCTAGGAATCGGAATAGCTGTGACGCAAGGTAGTATATTTTTAGTTTTGAAGATTTTATTTGAAGGTGCGTTAAACGGCAACTGGTACTCAATATTTAAACAATCATTATTTTTCGCTTGTTCTGGATTATGTTGGAGTATTGTCGCATTAGGAGTAAGCGCTTATCTTGAGCAACTATTTGATGTAGTTACACCAATTCGGCTGGCAGAACTTGCAAATCCTAACCGTCCTTTGCTCAAGAGTTTAGCCGCTAAAACTCCAGGTACTTTCCAACATACTTTATTCGTTTCGAGTTTAGCTGAAGCTGCTGCGTGTCAACTTGGCTGTAACGTTGAGCTAGTCAGGGCGGGAACATTATACCATGATATTGGTAAAATGCATGACCCAAAAGCATTTATTGAAAATCAAATGGGTGGTCCAAACAAACACGATACCGAAATTAATGACCCTTGGTTAAGTGCTGCGATAATTAAGAAGCATGTTAGTGAAGGTTTAGTCATAGCACGCAAACACCGTCTACCAACGGCAATCCAAGCTTTTATACCTGAACATCAAGGAACAATGCAAATTGCTTATTTCTACCATCAAGCGCAGCAAATTGCTAAGAATAATCCTCATGTCGAAGTTAACGAAGCTGATTTTCGCTACTCCGGTCCAATCCCTCAATCGCGCGAAACTGCTATTGTGATGCTAGCTGACTCTTGTGAAGCTGCACTGCGAAGTCTTAAAGATGCGACATATGAACAAGCACTTGCTGTAGTTAACAATATATTACGTGCGCGGTGGCAAGATGATCAACTTATTAACTCTGGACTAACACGCGGGGAAATGACACGAATTGCCGAAATTTTCGTTGAAGTGTGGCAACAGTTCCATCACAAACGTATTGCTTATCCAAAGTTAAAACCTTGCAGTTAATATATCTTTGTAGGGTAGTGGTTCATGTCATTAATTTTGGGGAGTTGTAGCATAGGCGTCCCGCCTGTGCGTCCGGTCAGTCGAGACGCCGTGAGCCGACCAGAATTAATGACACAGACCACTAATAGCCTTACTTATGATAAATTACAGAGACGGGGCTTGCGATGCGCGTTCCACAAGAGTTATGGTTGGGGAGTAATTTCTGCAATCGAATCTAATATTATTTGATTGAAAGCTGTATTATTGTGTTTTAATGAAATTTCCGCAGCTTTTTGTAAATCTTTAATGGCGCCTTCTTGATTACCTTGATGATATTTTGCTAAACCTCTTCCCCAAAAACCGTGTTCATCCGAATCCCAAAGTAAAGATACACCTTCTGCTTCAATTTTAATTGCTTCTTGATAATCTTGACTCGCTGCTTCTTCATCACCAAGTTCATAAAATGTATTACTACGAATATAATAAGCAGGCAACGGATTAATTTTATAATTTAAGAATATTGCATCTGGCAAATCTAATCTAATCGACGAAATTTGATTTGTGTATAAAGAATCGATAACCCTAGTTAAATTTATTGCAGACTTTGCTTTATTTCCTTGCAAATATTGCTGAAAAGCCAAATTGTAGTAATTAAAAGCATTTGGTTGGACATTAACTAAATGAGTGAAATCTTCGATTGCTCCTTGACTATCACCTGTATATGAACGAGCGGTGCCACGTCCATAGTAAGCTCTAAAATACTGAGGATTAAGTTGAATAGCGTGACTGTAATCTGCAATAGCAGCTTCGTTTTGACCAATCATCGCACGAACGAGACCCCGCTCTGCATAAGCTTGAGCGTTTTGAGGGTTGATTTGAACTCTCCCCATAACTAAAGTTAGGGGGTTCAGGCTACGTTATATCCTTAACCGAGCAGTATTGCATCACCAGTGTATTGCTTATCCAAGTTAAAAACCTTGTCCTTGACATCGGCTAGCAAGATAAACTTTATGATGAAGAAATTGAGCAAACGTCAGAAACATTAATTAAAGCATTGAACGAAACCAGACAAAGTCAAGGTAGACCAAAACTTTTTAATTGATGAATATAATAGGTCAAGCCACTGAATTATGGGCTTGGGCAATAAATACTGGTCAACAGATAGTAGATGATGAAGCACTTGATGGAGATTTAATATTGGCAGCAACAGAAATAATTAAAGCTCAAAAGGAAGGTAAAACAATAATAGCTACTACAAATGTTAGACACATACAAAGATATTATACAGACACAAAACATTGGAAAGAAAAGGACTGGCTATCTAGTTTCTAAAGTCTTTGTTATACTCAAAACGGGTTATAACTTTACTTTTTAACAAGCGTCAAAATCTTTAAGATGCTACCCTGCGGGAAAACTGCGTTTACGCACCTCAGCATGACAAAAGTTCAGAGGAGATAATTAACGTGTCTACCAGCGAACCACCCGAACATTTGCACCTAATCTCTAGCTTTGAATTAGGATGGGAAAATCTAAACCTTATTTACGAGCTAGAGCCAGAAAACGAAACGGAGGCAGTTGACTTTGGAGCGCACTTTATTTGTATTGCTCTTGGAAGTTTTTGTGCTAGTTATATGATAGATGGTAAATGGCAACATCGAGAGTATACAAAAGGTGACATGGTTATTATTCCATCAACAGAAATGTTTCCCCAGACTTATGTTGATAGGGAAGTTCAATTGGTTGAGTTATTTTTAAATCCTCAAGTACTTACGCGCGCGGCAATTGAATTTGGTTTGACTGATAATATTGAATTGACTCGACAATTACATATACGTGACCCTTTAATTGAACAAATGGGACTTGCAATTGTATCGGAAGTTCAAGTAGGTGGCGCCAGTGCTAAACTTTATGCTGAATCTATGGCTACTGCTTTGTCAGCGCATTTACTGAGAAGATATTGTTCGCAGCGATGTGTTATTAAACAGGATACAGGTGGATTACCTAAATATAAGCTTCGACAAGTAGTTGAGTATATAAATACGCATTTAGAAAATAATTTAACGCTCGCAGAACTAGCAGCAGCAGCTTGCATTAGTCCAACTTATTTCGCGAGTTTGTTTAAACAGTCTACAGGAATTACTCCTCACCAGTATGTAATGCAATGTCGCATTGAAAAAGCGAAGCAACTACTTAAACACAGTCAATTAACGTTGGTCGAAGTTAGCCAACTAGTAGGTTTTCAGAATCAAAGCCACTTTACAAGGGTTTTTAAGCAATATACTAAGCTTACACCTAAAGTCTACAAAGATTCATAAGCATAGAACATTTTTCAGAAGAATAGGTAAGACAGCAGTAGTAGACATTTTTTACACTTACTACATATCAAGGTATGTATAGGAATTTTGACGATGATAGGTACATATTTACAAAAATGGCGCCTCGTTGGGTTTACAACATTGTTTGTTGGTGTAATGTTTATTATGATTATGCTGTTGCATGGTTATGATGAGTCAGCTATGCGAATTATGATTCGCACGACTGGTCGAACTTCTTTAATATTATTCTTGAGTGCTTTTGTTGCATCTTCGCTTCGTAAACTTTGGTCAAGTTCTTTGTCAGCTTGGTTAATCAAAAATCGTCGTTATTTGGGCTTATCAATGGCTGTGTCTCATACATATCACGCTTTTGCGCTGTTTGGTTTGTGGTATGTGACATCTGGCGCCGCTCCAAGTTTTGACCCTTTAGGAACAGTTGGCTATATACTGCTTATTGCTATGACTATAACATCGTTTGAAAAACCAGCTGCGTATTTGGGTAAACGTAATTGGCAGATATTGCATAATACAGGGATACATTTTCTCTGGTTGGGTTTATTAGCTGAATACATTCTCAAACTAACTAAGTCACAATTTATTGCTTTACCGTTATTGATTTTGTTAATGGTAGCAATGATATTGCGTGTCGTTGCCGCGCGGAAGTTACAAACAATAGTTGGTGCGTGACGCTACCAGCACTGCGCTTCGTTTTCAAATTTTGGTAGCGTCACACACCCTACAAAATCAACCATCCGTTACATCCGTTGTATCCGTTGCGAACCTATGTTTTAAGCATCGGCGGATAATGCTCTAATGCTTGCTTTAAATAATACCCAGTGTATGACTTTTCGTTGTTCGCTACATCTTCTGGTGTTCCTACTGCTATTATTTCCCCTCCCTTATCTCCTCCTTCGGGACCTAAGTCTATTACCCAGTCAGAACAACGAATTACATCTAAGTTATGTTCAATTAGTAAAACGGAGTTCCCTTTATCTACTAGTCTTTGTAGTACATCTAATAATTTATGCACGTCGTAGAATGATAAACCTGTTGTTGGTTCATCAATTAAATAAAGTGTTTTCCCTGTCGCACGTCGAGATAGCTCTGTTGCTAATTTGACTCGTTGTGCTTCTCCTCCAGATAATGTTGTCGCAGGTTGTCCAAGACGAATATAACCTAAGCCAACATCAACTAATGTTTGTAACTTGCCAACTGCTTTCGGTATGTTTTGGAAAAAATCTAAGCTCTCCTCAACTGTCATGTTCAAGACATCGGAGATCGATTGATTTTTATATTTTACCTGTAGCGTTTCACGATTATATCTGGCGCCTTTACAAACTTCGCATTGAACATAAACATCGGGTAAAAAGTTCATCTCAATAACATTTACTCCTTGTCCACTACAAGCTTCGCAGCGTCCCCCTTTAACATTGAAGGAAAATTGTCCTGCTTTGTATCCGCGCGCTTTTGCTTCGACGGTTTGAGTAAATACGTCACGAATTATATCAAAAACACCTGTGTAAGTAGCAGGGTTTGAGCGTGGTGTACGACCAATTGGTGATTGATCTATTACTATGGCTTTATCAATTGCTGTTAATCCTTGAATACCCTCGACATTTGCCGGGAATGGCACTCTTTTAGTTATATGGTGTTGCAGTGCTGGATAAAGTAGCTCGTTAATCAACGTTGATTTACCGGAACCTGAAACACCTGTAACTGATACAAGTTTACCAAGAGGAATGTCAACGTTAATATTTCTTAAATTATTACGATGGGCATTTTTAATAATTAAATTCAAACCGTTACCTTCACGCCGCGTTCCAGGGGTTTGAATGACTTTCCGTCCTGATAAATATGCACCTGTTAGTGAATCAGGAGCATCTAACAGTTCTTGTAATCCACCTTGAGCTACAATGTTTCCACCATGCAAACCTGCACCTGGACCGATGTCAACAACATAATCAGCTGCACGAATTGTTTCTTCGTCGTGTTCAACAACTATTAATGTATTCCCTAAATCGCGAAGTCGTGTCAATGTTCGTAACAGGCGCCCGTTATCGCGTTGATGTAAACCAATACTAGGTTCATCCAATACATATAATACACCCGTCAATCCCGAACCGATTTGGGTCGCTAATCGAATTCGTTGTGCTTCTCCACCAGAAAGAGTCATTGCTGGACGGTCAAGGCTAAGATAATCTAAGCCAACATCTAAAAGAAATTGTAAACGTGCTTTGATTTCACGCAGTACCAAGTCAGCAATTTGGACTTGACGTTGATTTAACTTTAACTCGTCGATACGTTGCATCGAGTCGCGTATCGACACACCTGTCAAATCTAAAATTTTATGTTGCCCTAAACGCACAGCTAAAGCTTCAGCTTTTAAACGTTTTCCGTTGCAAACAGGACATGGTTGGTCTATTAAATACTGGTCGAGTTTTTGCTTAACTAGTTCAGAACCACCTTCGTACTGACGCTGTAGAATCGGTAAAATTCCTCGAAAATGAGACTTTTTATCTCCTTTTTCGATTTTTTCTCCGTTTAATAAAATATCACGCTGTTCTTCTTCTAGTTTGCACCACTGAGTTTGCAACTCAAAATTGTGTGATTGACCTAAGCTATATAGTAATTCTAAATAATAAGAGTTATCTTTTTCTGACCAAGGTGCTATCGCTGCATATAAAGGCGCCTCTGGGTCTGGAATCACTAATTCCGGCGAAAATCTTCTTAATGTCCCGATTCCATGACAATTTGAACAGGCGCCATAAGGTGAGTTAAACGAAAACAAACGTGGTGATAGTTCTTCCATCACTGCACCATGCTCAGGACAAGCAAAGTTTTCAGAAAAAACTATCTCCTCATCTCCCTCCCCTTCTTCTGCCCCCCCTCGAACAGGAGTATAAACTACTACCGCAATTCCTTCCGATAACTTAAGACATGTAGAAAGCGAATCAACCAAACGCTCTTGAAGTCCATCTTTCTTAATTAGACGGTCGATAACAACTTCTATAGTGTGTGTAAAATTCTTATCTAAATCTATTGAATCAGAGAGTTCACGTACCTCACCATTAATGCGAACGCGAACAAATCCTTGAGATGCCAAACTAGATAATAACTTCTTGTGAGTACCTCTTTTACCGCGAACAACAGGCGCCAGAATTTGGAATTTGGTGCGTTCGGGTAGCTCCATGATTCTATCGACCATTTCATCGATAGTTTGCGGTGCGATATTTCGATCACATATTGGACAATGGGGCTGTCCCGCACGTCCAAACAACAACCGCATGTAATCATAAATCTCGGTTACAGTACCGACTGTCGAACGTGGGTTATGAGACGTTGACTTTTGGTCGATAGATATAGCTGGACTTAAGCCCTCAATAGCTTCGACATCGGGTTTGTTTAGCTGTCCCAAAAACTGACGTGCATAAGCGCTCAGAGACTCAACGTAGCGGCGTTGTCCTTCAGCAAAAATTGTATCAAACGCTAGCGATGACTTTCCTGAACCGGATACCCCAGTAAAAACAATAAGTTTATCTCTAGGAATGGACAAGTCAACATCTTTCAGATTATGCTGCCTTGCACCCCTAATGCGAATAGTATTTTGACTATTCAACTGCGACAGCATATGGTTCCCGTTTGCGGATGCTGCAATCTGAGTATCAGACATATTAAACAGGCGTTCATTGTATGAGAGAGGCAAAACAGTCCTTTATAATATCACTCTTATCACTATCGCACCACAATCAAAATAGATAATCGTTATAAATACTCCCTCCATCTTAGAGTACTAGCTTGTAAATAGTTGATTTAATTTGTGAGTTTTACCATACCTGTCTGCCTAACAAACAAGATTCTTCCCTGACTGTAAGTTTATTATGTGATTTTGATTGAAAGTGCAGAAGCTAGGTTTGATGTATAAACTCAGCTTCTGGTTTTGGCTCAAAATACAGAAGAGTCAACTAAGAAGTCAACTTTGATCAAATTGATGCTACGTGAAAAGGCTGGGGGTGCTGGGAGTAATGGAAGTCTTAGAGATAATTAGAGTGGAGAATTTGGAGGAAAATGGAATTGTACTCTTGTTCATCTACGTCAGCTAGCCTGCTTTCCCTCCCCCATCTGTCCCATTCCACTGCTGGTTAATAAGCTCGTGCAACGCCTTATTAAGCACCAATCGCGCGTCTTTTTCTAATCGTGCAAGGCGCAGGAAACGCAGCGTTTCCATTCGCTTGTAGGACTGCAAACTGCAATACATTAAGCAATTGCTGATTGAGAAGAATTTGTCATGACTGGTGAAAATTTAATATCATTTGGCAGAAGACGCTTTTTTTCCTCTTGTAGCTGTCTTAGCTACTCCGGGACGTGGCTGTTTAGCTGGGGGCTTTCGCTTGGTGGTTTTAGCTTTTACAACCGCATCAGCTGAAGCTTTTTCAACTTTTTGTTTTGGCGGGCGGCATATTTCGCAATACAGTGGCTGTGAGGGAAAACAAATTCGCTCTGACACTGAGTTGCATTCTTTGCAAACAAAACGGTAAAGTTTTTGGCGAATGATACGAATATGAGCCTTAACAAAAATTTCCTTGGTTTCCACTTTGTTTTTTTCCTTTGAAATTTGGTAACTACTATGACTGATTCACCTGAGATTCTTAGTTTGCTGTCGGCAGAACGCGACCGCTATGTACTAGAGGCACTTGATTTAGAACGTCGATTGTCTTTTATCCGACATCAGATTCATTCTATAGAAGGTCTAATATCAGGTTACGCCCAAGAAGACCAGATGTATCATCCTTTAGGTCGGTTATCTAGTTTATCTTCTACTCAAGCATACCTTCAGGATAGTCTGAGTCATCTCAATCGCCATTATGAGGCAGCGGCCTCACCTCTGATCGAAACAACTCCTCAAACTACCCAAGGCGCTAGCCCTACAGCGGCAAGTAATCTAGCTGCGGCTAAAGTGAAGCCAGATATTTCGGATATACCTAAGCTTCATATATCGCGAAAAGCTAGTACAATACCACTATTGTCACAATATCAAGATTACTCAGTTCAGAATGCAATTCTGATATTGATGCGGCATAATCCTACAACGCATTTTCACGTCGATGCAATCGTCCGTGATTTATACGGTGATGGTTTAGATGAAGAGCAATTTAAAATCGCAAAAGCGACAGTCAGTAAAATGCTCTCAACAGGCACCCAAGCAAGATTATGGTATAGGGTATTGCATACGCAAGGAGTATATACCTTAACTTACGAAAAAGGTGTCACAAGTAAACCACCGAAAGGGAAATAAGAAGTCGCGTCAAGGGTAGAGTGTAAAGGATAAAGGGTAAAGAGTAAAAAAGACACTATGAACAAAAAAGCACAGTTGCTGTTTTCTCATCTCTCTTACTCTCCATTCTTGATCCGGACATTCTCCCTTGAACATTTCCCATTTCTCTTTGTCCTTTTACCCTCTAACTTTTTATGACACAACCAAGTTGGCAATCACCACCTCCACCGATTAATCAAATTTTAGATGCACCTGCACCGACAACAATTTTACTTTCTCCTAACCAAAAATGGTTAGTTGAATTAGAACAGCCATTGCTTTGTTCAATTGCAGAAATGGCTGAACCGCAAATTCCACTGGCTGGTTTTCTCTTGAATCCCCGTACTAACGCACTACTCCGTTATAATCAATACCATAGTCTTAAAATCAAGGCTGTTTGCTCGGAAACTTTTAATCATATTGCACTACCAGAAAATGCAAAAATAAGTTTTCTGAAGTGGGCGCCGGATGGTGAAAAGTTAGCATTTACAATTACTCAAGATAATGGTTTAGAGTTGTGGGTTGTTGAACTAGCAAGTGGCAATGCAAAGCGTTTGACAGACCCAATTTTAAATGCAGCATACGGGGTGCCACACCGTTGGTTATCGAATGATACATTAATTTGTAAATTTATTTGTGTTGAACGCGGTGAACCACCTGTAAAATCAACCATTCCAACTGGACCAATCATTGAGGAGAATCTAGGTAGGAAAACTCCTAGCCGTACATATACCAATTTACTTCAAAGTCCTTACGATGAATCTTTATTTGAATATTACATATCTTCAAGTTTAAATAAAGTGACTCTTTCCGGTGAAAGTACGTCTATAGTTTCTGCTTGTCTAATCGATGAAGCTCGACCTTCACCAGATGGTAATTTTATCTTATTAACAACTCTACACAAACCTTTCTCATATCAACTGCCTGCGTCATATTTCCCCAAACGTATTGACGTACTCGATGCAAGTGGTAATCATATTCATCAACTAGCTTATTTGCCCCTTGCAGATAATCTTTCAATTAAATTTGATGCAGTCCGACCTGGAAAACGACGAGTACTTTGGCGCCCTGACCGTGCAGCTACACTACACTGGGTTGAGGCATTGGATGAAGGTGATCCAAGTCGTGATGTAACTCATCGTGATGCGTTATTTGAACTTGATGCACCTTTTACTGACGAACCACGGCAACTTTGGCAGTCAGAGTTTCGATTTCAACATGTAGCTTGGGGGCGTGAAGATGTAGCTTTAGTTTGGGAAAAATGGTTTGATAATCGTAAACAGCGTGTTTGGCGTATCAACCCAGAACATATTGAATCTTCACTCTCTAGACCACAATTGCTTTTTGATCGAAGCTTTGAGGATAAATATAATGACCCAGGTGTTCCACTTTCTGTGCCTGGACAATATGGTCGGGATGTGATTCGATTTACTCCAGATGGTAGTAGTATTTACTTAAGTGGTCGAGGCGCCTCTCCAAAGGGAGTGTATCCATTTCTTGATATATTTAATTTGGAAACTAAGCAAACACAGCGTTTGTGGGAGTCCCAAGACCCTTACTTTGAGTCAGTCGTTGAAATTTTAGACCCCCAAGCAAAAACATTAATAACTCGGCGCCAGTCTCAAACCGAACCACCCAATTACTATTTAAAAAATGGTAATGCTCAACCTGTTTTACTAACAAACTATCAAGATCCAGCACCGCAACTTGCACTTCTTCAAAAAGAACTAGTCCAGTATGAGCGTGCAGATGGTGTCAAACTTTCGGCGACGCTTTATTTACCTCCTAACTATGATGTTAACCGTGATGGCGCCTTACCAATATTATTTTGGGTATATCCGGAAGAATTCAAAGACCGTGAATTTGCAGGGCAAGTAACAACTGCCACTAATACTTTTAGTCGTCCAATACGTGACTCGGTTTTATTTTTACTTACCCAAGGTTATGCAATTCTCTCTGGTCCAAGTATTCCAATTGTAGGCGAAGGTGACACCGAACCCAATGATACATATGTTGAACAATTAATTGCAGGTGCCCAAGCTGCTGTTGATTATGTAGTTAAACGTGGTATTGCCGACCCGAACAAAATTGGTATCGGGGGACACTCTTATGGTGCATTTACAACAGTAAATTTACTAGCACATACTAATTTGTTTAAAACTGGAATTGCTCGAAGCGGCGCCTATAATCGAACGCTTACGCCATTTGGATTTCAAGGTGAACAAAGAAATTACTGGGAAGCGGTAGACACATATAATAATATGTCACCATTTACTCACGTCAGCAAAGTCAAAGCTCCAATATTACTAATACACGGAGAAAAAGATAGTAATCCAGGCACATACCCCCTGCAAACCGAGCGACTTTACGAAGCTCTTAAAGGACTAGGTGCAACTGTGAGATGGGTTGTTTTACCCGAAGAAGACCACGGTTATCGTTCGCGCGAAGCTGTAGGTCATGTACTTTGGGAAATGGTGAATTGGTGTGATAAGTATTTAAAGTAATAACGTTACATGTTGTAGAGACGTTACATGTAACGTCTCTTTTTCACCACAGAGACGCAGAGAGTTACAGTTTACGTATCCCTTTAGATAGGTAGATTAATAGGAAAGTAGCTATAGTAACACCACCCCAATGCCAATCTACAAAAGTTGATGTTAGAATCATTAAAATTGTTATGCTAATCAGACTGAATTTAAATAGTCGTGACATCATAGTTTGGCTTTTTATGAAGATTTATTAACTATATTGAAGAATCTAGTCTGCAAACTTTAAAAAATGTTGCAATACATAATTATTGCGTGAAAGCTTGAGAGGATAAGAATGTCAGCAGAATGTATTTAACCTACAATTCGAGGTTGTTATGAATTTTAAAATGATTATGTTTTCCGGTATTTTGACTGCATTAGCTGGTTCTGTGATTGGATTAGCAGGCGCCCGTATTGGTCAAAACGACTTTAATCAGTTAAGATTCGAGAGCGAGTACTACCAAAATTTGCATAATAGATATGTACTTATAGGTGCCGGCATTGGGTTTGCAGTTGGAGTTGCTCAAGAGTGTGTGCGTGAACTCCAAATGCAACAAGAGGAGTAATTTTTAGTTTAAATTTCGCAGGTAATTAATCTATTAAAGAAATAATTAGTCATTTTTGAGCCAAAGGGAGAATTCCACCAGCGTGATGGGTGACATCCTTTTGGTGCATTTAGAGTGTAATCAAGTTCGTCGCATTTTTGCCACTTATCATTAAGGCGCCATCCATTTAATAAACCTAACTTTTCAATTACGCTGTTGTCCTGTGCAATAGTGGTATCAAGACTACCACCGACTTCTTGGTAAAGTTCAGCCTGAACACTAAAACCAAATTTACCTTGACTATAAGTCGTCCATAGTTTATCAATTACTTGCAATTGATTACATGGGAAACTACGCACATCATTTGGTGTAATAGCTTCTAACCCGTCGGCGCCAGTAATACTGAGCATAACTCGAATTGTCTCTTGGTCAGCTTCACGGAAATCACCAGCAGCAAGTAATTCTTGTAAACGTTGAAATCTATATACATCTGACATAAGTAATAAAGTTGTTTCCAGACGCGCGACTTTTGCCTCAAGTTCGACAATACGATTCTGTAATTGAATGTAATCTTCAGCCATAATTATGTTTACTCCTTTATTGACTAATCGCTAAGGTTACGATAATGTATATACATCGTTTCTACTCGTGAGTTACGGTAGTATTTGTAAAAGTTGTTTTAAGTAAGTTTATTCATGTCATATGGTTCAAATTATTGCAAAGTGGGGAAATAGCCTTGCGATTCGCATTCCACAAAATTTAGCTAAAGAAATTAACATAACCGAAGGCTCTGAAGTAGACTTTAGCGTAGTAGATGGCAGTTTGGTAATAAAACCTAAAAAACGCAAGCGATATTCGCTATCCGAACTTGTAAATGGAATTACACCGGAAAATAGACATGATTTAATTGATTTTGGAGATTCAGTGGGGGAAGAAGTGTGGTAGCACAAGTTTCTTATATACCTAGCAGGGGAGATATTATTTATATAGATTTTGATCCAACAAAAGGTCATGAGCAAAAGGGACGTAGACCTGCTTTTGTAATTTCACCTCAGATTTATAATGAAAGAAGTTCTTTAGCATTGTTGATGCCGATTACAAAGCAACAAAAAGGATATACGTTTGAAGTAATTTTGCCTCCTGAGATCAAGACGAAAGGAGTAATTTTGACAGACCAGATTAGATGTGTAGACTGGAAAGCTCGTGATATTAAGTTTGTTGAATCTGTATCAAAAGATGTAATTGAGGAAGTGCAAGCAAGGATTGAGCCATTGCTGTTTGATTAAATTTAAGATTAGCTGTAAGGTGGGCAGTGCCCACCTAGCCCTGTCAAGGTGTACCACTTGCGTACTAGCTGGAAGCC